>DASZUH010000444.1:0-4228 GCA_035547715.1 Solirubrobacterales bacterium | reverse complement strand
CCAGGTCCTTGAGGACGCCGTCGACCTTGATCGCCAGCGCGGCCTTGGCGAGGCCCGCGCCGATCGCCGCGGCGGCGTCGGCACCGGTCGCCCCGGCGGCGAGCTCCAGCGGCGTCCCGTCGGGCAGGGTGACGACGATCTTGTCCGTGGCGGCCTCCACGGGAGCCATGGTACGGACCCTCAGCGCGCGGGGCCTTGGCGGGCCTGCCGGACCGCGATCAGCGGGCAGGCGCTGCGCCCGGCGACCGGCCCCTTCACTTCCCAGAGCACGTAGGGCGCGAGCGCCTTGCGCAGCCGCAGTCCCTCGAACGGCGCCTTGTGGCGGGAGCCCTGGACAATCACGTAACGGACCCCGGTCGGGATCACCCCGCCGACTTCGTCGCGGGTCGCGATGCACACCCGCCCGCCGCGCAGCTCCCAGGCGAGGTAGTTGGTGCCGTGGTCGTCTTCGAGCAGTTCGGGCGAGGCGAGGATCAGGGTCGAGCCGTTCTCGACCAGCGGCCGCATCGCGGCGAGCGCGGGCGTGTAGGTCGAGGGGCCGATGGGAGCGTTGGCGAGCGCGAGCGCCGAACAGAGGCCGGCAGCGGCGAGGAAGACGACGCACGCGAGCGTCGCGACCACTCCCGCGCGATCGCCATCCCCCGGGGCTTCCGTGGCGCTTTCCTCCCGCATGGGGAGAGGAAAGCGCCACACCGCGCGCTTGCTCAGCGGCAGGAGGATCGTCAGGGCGCAGAGCGGGGCGGCGATCTCGATCGCCTTGGCCGAGGTGTAGGCGGTGCCGCCGACGCGCGCCGCCAGGTAGGCGACCGCGGCGACGAAGAGGCCGGAGAGGACGACGGTCTCGCGCCTCCGCCGGCAGGCCCAGATGCCGTAGAGGAGGAGCACGGTGGCGAAGGCCGCGCCGAGGTAGTAGGCGGCGGCGGGGACCGCGCCGTCGCCCGGCGCGAGGCGGAAGTCCCCGGAAGGCCAGATGCCGAGCGCCTCGAACGGGGAGATCTGGCCGAACAGGTTGCCGAGGCCGGGGCCGTTGGGGTTGAAGGTTTCGAACTTGTGGAAGTCGATCATCCGGCCGATCTCGGGGGCGACGAGGACGACCAGGACGGCGATCCCGATCAGCGTCGGGCCGACGAGCCCTCCGACGGCCGCGCGGACCCGGTCGCCGTCCCTGAACCAACCCAGGCCCAGCTCGACGATCGCCCACACCACCGCCGTCCCCAGGAGCCACAGCAGTCCCGGGAAGCTGTAGGTATAGACGGCGCCGACGGGGATCAGGGCGAGGGGTACGAAGCGCCACCGGGACCCGATCGGTTCGCGCACCGACTCGCGCAGGCAGAGGACGAAGCCGAGCAGGAAGAGCGCCAGCATCGTCTCCTTGAAGGCGCCCTGGGCGAAATAGCTCGCCACCACGTAGGCGAGGCCGACGACCAGCGCCGCGGCGGTGCGGAGCACGGCCGGGCGCTCGCGGAAGGCCGCCAGGGCGGTCAGCGGCGCCAGCACGGCGACCGCCACGCTCAGCCCGCTGAAGCCCTTCACGAGGCCGATGTCGAGGCCCTTGTTGAGGGCGACGACGATCGCGTGCGGGCCGAGCGGATAGCCCTGGTGCTGGAGCTGCCCGACGTGGCCGTGGGCGAGCTGGTCGGCGGCCAGCAGGTGCTGGGACATGTCGGGGTTGAAGCTCGTGCCGAGGATCCCGAAATGGCCTTCGACGATGAACGGCAGCGAGGCGGCGAAGGCGGCGATCACGAGCACCGGCCAGCCGGTCAGCGCCTCGCGCCAGAAGCCGCGCCCCTGCAGGTAGACGAGCGAGAGCGCGACGAGGACGAGCACGACGATCGCCGAGATGGCGCCGTGGCCGGGCATCCGGACCGTCGCCCAGCAGACCGCGCAGAGGACCGCCAGGCCGATCGGCGCCGAGGCCCACGACCAGCGGGCGCGCCCGCAGACGGCGATCACGGCCTGGCCGATCGCCAACGAGGCGACGCAGACGGCGAGGGCTGCAGCGTAGGTGCCGATCACGACCGGCGAGCCTAGACTCTGAAGATGATGGCGTTCGCCCCGCCGGCCCGACACCTCCTGCGCGCCAAGGACCTCGCCGACGCCCGCTACGCCGAGCCGCTCGGCGTCGACGACATGGCGGCCGCCGCGGGCCTCTCACGCGCCCACTTCAGCCGCGAGTTCCGCCGCGCCTTCGGCGAGTCCCCGCACGGGTACCTGCTGACGCGGCGGCTCGAGCGGGCCGCGGCGCTCCTGCGCGACACCGACCGCGGCGTCGCCGAGATCTGCCTCGACGTCGGGCTCGTAAGCGTCGGCAGCTTCACGACGAGCTTCAAACGGACCTTCGGCAAGACGCCGACGGCCTACCGCGAGTCGTTTCCGCCGCCTGCCACCCGGGCCCTCGTCCCCGGCTGCATCGTCCGCGCCCACGCCCGCCCGCGGAAGCGCACGTTTCGAGAAGACAGCCCGCCGGCCGGCTCCTAAAGTCGATTCGACGCTGATTCGACGACACAGGAGGACGGAGCATGAGGATCGCCAACGCGCAGTTGTGGGTGCAGAACCAGGAGGAGGCGCTCGCCTTCTGGACGGAGAAGGTCGGCTTCGAGGTGCGCGCCGACGTGACGATGCCGGAGCTGGGCAACTTCCGCTGGCTGACCGTGGGGCCGCCCGGACAGGAGGACGTCTCGGTCGTCTTGATGGCGATCCCCGGCGAGCCGGTGATGGACGCGCAGACGCGGGCCCAGGTCGCCGACCTCGCGGCGAAGGGCTTCGCCGGGACCGTGTTCCTCACCACCGACGACTGCCGCGCCGACCACGAGCGCCTCGTCGCCCGCGGGGTCGAGTTCACCGAAGCGCCGGAGGAGCGTCCTTACGGGATCGACGCGGGCTTCCGCGACCCCTCCGGGAACGCGATCCGGCTCACCCAGGTGACTATGTCGCTGAACGCCGCGAGCTGAGGTTGCGGGCGGGACGGCCGACGCGGCCGTCCCGTCAGTTCCCTTCTTCGCCGGGCGACACCTGTTTGCCGGCTTCGCCCTGCTTCTTGGCGCCCTTGCCCTTGCCACCGCCCGACCTGGCGGCTTTTTGAAGCTGCTTCTTTCGGGCCTCGAGCTTCTTCTTCTCGGCCTTGGAGAGGTTCTTGCTCTTCAGTTTCTTGTCGATCGCCTTGATCTGGGCCTGCGTGCCGGAGGCGCCTTTCGCCGACTTGCCGGCGGGCGTGCCGCCCTTGGACGGATTGGCGCCGGAGCTGTTGTCCGAGCCGCCCGAGACGAGCAGCGCGACCACGACGATCACGACGACGACCGCGCCGAGCGCGATGCCGACGCCTTTGACGCCGCGGGCGCGGATCGATTCGCGCAGCTTCACCAGGTCGCGCGGCGGTTTCCCTTCGCGCGAGCCCGAGCCGCCCGTCGCCCCGGCGGCGGCCGCGGCGCTCTCGGCGGTGTGGACGTGTTCGGTCCACTGCTCGCCGTCCCACCAGCGCAGGCCCTCGCCGCTCGGGTCGTCGTACCAGCCGGCCGGGATCCCCGACCCGCCCGGGGTCTCGGTCGAGTTCACGGCGCGATTATTAGCGCACTTGCAGGAGGAGTTGTGAACGGTTGTTACATCTCTTTTGCATCCCGATGCGCAAGGTCGGCAAGGGCCGGCGGTGCGGCGGGCCGCGAAACCTCGCCCGGGAACGGAAAAGGGCCCCGAACGGGGCCCCCTGTTTCCGAAGGACGTACCACCAGCGACAGAGGCGTTACTGGCTCGTCGGTCCTCAAGCTCTGAAGTTCTCGGCTGCCGCCTTTTCGACGACGTGGGTATGAACCCCTTCCCCCGGCAAAAGTTGCACCCGTCCAGGGAAGATCATCGGAATCGATGATCCGGCGGGCCGCCGCCGGCCCCGGCCCGCTGCTACATTCCGCCGCCCCGGGCGTTTAGCTCAGTTGGGAGAGCGCCAGCTCGACAAGCTGGAGGTCACTGGTTCGAGCCCAGTAACGCCCACTCCCCGGGGCCGCGCCCAGGTGGTTGATTCCACGGACGGCGCCGCCGCAAGCCGTCGCCCGGAGCCGGCGGCCGTCCGAGTTGCGCCCGGCCGTCCCGTCCACGGCCCCGGCAGGTTGTGGCCGTGGCCGGAACGGCCGGGTCTGTGGGGGAGTGATGAGGCTTCGTGACCTGTGCCGGAGCGGACGTGCGCGTGTCGTCGGGAAGGAGCGCATGATCCGTGATGAAGGCGGGTGGTCAGTGACGA
>DASZUH010000443.1:0-1781 GCA_035547715.1 Solirubrobacterales bacterium | reverse complement strand
GCGCTCCTTCCCCGCGGGCCGCGCACGTCCCTCCGGCACCCGTCACGCACCCGCGCACCTCTCCCCCCGGACCTGGCCTTCTGGGTGGCGGCCACAACCTGCCTGGGCCGCCACCGAGAAGGCCGGGCGCAACTCGGACGGCCGCCCACCCCGAAGATCATCTCGGCGGGGTTCCGGTCGTCGTCATCATCGGCGAACCCGCATTCTTGCGAACTACAAAGCGCTTTGTAAGACTGCCCGCCATGAACCTGACCGACGCCGCACCCTTCGATCCCTGGACCGCGATCAGCCCGGATGAGTTCCGCCAACGCCAGCAACGGCTGCGCGACGCGGCGGCGGCCGAGGGCTTCGCGGGCGTCGTCGTCTTCTCCCGCGGCGGCGCCTTCCTCGACCAGTTCCAGGACGCGCTCTACCTCACCAACCACTACTCGCAGCAGCCCGCGATGGGCGACGAGACCGGCATCGGCAGCGCCCGCTCGCACGCCGCCGTCGTCGTTCCGGTCGAGGGCCCGGTGACCGTCGTCGTCGACATCCCCTGGTGGCGCAAGGACGTCGTCGTCGCCGACCGCGTGATCCCCTCCGTCGACGTCGCCGGCTCCGCCGCCGCGGCGCTGAAGGAGGCCGGGCTGGCCGACGGCGAGCCGGTCGCCCTGGTCGGCGCCGCCTACATGACCGCCGCCGCCTACCTCGGCCTGCGCGAGCAGGCGCCGGACGCCGACCTCCGCCGCGCCGACCGCCTGGTCGAGCTGCTGCGCATCCACAAGAGCGAGGCCGAGGTCGACCTGGTTCGCCGCGCCTGCGCGCTCGGCAGCCGCTCGATGGACGCGATGATGGAGGCGGTCGTCGCCGGCGCCACCGAGACCGAGGCGGTCGCCGCCGCCACCGCCGTCCTCTACGCCGGCGGCGGCGCGCTCTACGACGCCGCCTGCGCCTCGGGCCCCCGCTCGCACAGCTTCACCTGGGGCCGCATCCCCTCCGCCGACCCGGTCCGCCGCATGGAGGTGGGCGACCTCTTCCACGTCGACTACTACGGGGCCTACGGCGGCTACTACTTCGACTTCGCCCGCTCGCGCGCGGTCGGCGACGACCCCACCGACGGGCAGCGCGACCTGCTCGAGGCGACGATCGAGGCGGTCGAGCACATCTGCGCCGCGATCCGCCCCGGCATGCCCGCCAACGAGCTCTACGCGGTCGGCGACGAGTGGGTCGCCAACTCCCCGGTCGTCGCCTCGCTCCCGGCCGAGGAGCCCGAAATGGAACTCTTCCCCGCCTACGGTCACGGCATCGGCCTGATGTGGGAGGGGCCGTGGGTGACGCCGTCCGACGACACCCCGCTCGAGCCCGGCATGACGCTCGGCATCGAGCTGCTGCTCGGCCATCCCTCGCGCGGCGGCTCGATGTTCGAGGAGAACGTCGTCGTCACCGAGGACGGCTTCGAGCTGCTGACCGACGCGCGCAAGCGCTGGTGGTAGCGGGGGAAGGGGTAAGGGGTAAGGGACGCGGCCGTCCCGTCCACGACCCTGGCAGGTTGTGGCCGTGGCCGGGACGGCCGGGTCCGTGGGGAGTGAGAAGGGTTCGTGACGTGCGCCGGGGGGACGCGCGCGTGTCGTGGGGAAGGAGCGCGTGATTCGCCACGAAGGCGCAGGTTCCGTGACGAAGATCCAGGTTCGTGACCAAGACCCATGGAAGGTCACGGTCCCGTCCCACTTCCACATCACCGCCACGACGTCCGTGCACTTGTACCGCCCATAGGGGGCCCAAGGGCACGGACGTCCGGCCGC
>DASZUH010000442.1:0-9437 GCA_035547715.1 Solirubrobacterales bacterium | reverse complement strand
GCTCTACGGTCCGCCGGGGACCGGCAAGACGCTGCTCGCGCGCGCCGTGGCGGGCCAGGCCCAGGCCGTCTATTTCCACATGTCGGCCTCGGAGTTCGTCGAGGCGATCGTCGGCGTCGGCGCCTCGCGGGTCCGCGATCTGTTCAAACAGGCCAAGGAGGCCGCCCCGGCGATCGTCTTCATCGACGAGCTCGACGCGATCGGCCGCTCGCGCTCGGGCAACGTCGCCGGCCTGTCGGGCGGCAACGACGAGCGCGAGCAGACGCTCAACCAGATCCTCACCGAGATGGACGGCTTCGAGCCCGGCACCGACGTGATCGTGCTCGGCGCGACGAACCGTCCCGAGATCCTCGATCCCGCGCTGCTCCGCCCGGGCCGCTTCGACCGTCGGATCGCGGTCAACCCGCCGGACCGTAACGGACGGGTCGCGATCCTCCGGATCCACACCCGCGGGGTCACCCTGGCCGATGACGTCGACCTCGAGCGGATCGCGGCCTCGATCCCCGGTTCGACCGGCGCCGACATCGCCCTGCTGGTCAACGAGGCGGCGCTCTTCGCCGCCCGCCGCGAACACACCAAGGTCGAGCAGCGTGACTTCACCGACGCGATCGAGAAAATCCTGCTTGGGGCCGAGCGGCAGGTGGTGATGACCGACGCGGACCGCCGGCGCACGGCCTACCACGAGGCGGGCCACGCGTTGGTCGGGATGCTGACCCCGGGGGCCGATCCCGTCCGCAAGATCTCGATCATCCCGCGCGGGCAGTCGCTCGGCGCCACGCTCTCGACCCCGGACAGCGACCGCTACAACTACCGCCGCGAGGACCTGGTGGCGAAAATCAAGGTCGCGCTCGGCGGCCGCGCGGCGGAGAAGGTCGTCTTCGACGAGATCTCGACCGGCGCCGAGTCCGATATCCAGAACCTGACCCAGGTCGCCCGCGGGATGGTGGGGCGGTGGGGGATGAGCGACGCGATCGGGCCGATCGCGGTCACCGACGCCCGCCAGGACGGCTTCCTGCTGCCCGGCACGATGCCGGCCTCCGAGCCGACCCAGGAGCTGGTCGACAAGGAGGTCCGCCGGATCGTCGACGAGGCCGAAGACGAAGTCGTCGAGCTGCTCCAGCAGGAGCGCGACCGACTCGAGGCGCTCGCCGCGGCGCTGCTCGAGCGGGAGACGCTCGACCAGCCGGAGGCCTACGAGGTCGCCGGCGTGCCGCTGCCCGAGGCCGAGCGCACCGACGCCGACCGGGCCGCGACGCCGACCGTCGGCGCAGGCTGAACGGCCGCGAGGGGTCCTGGCGTCCCGGGGCGCCCTACGGGTCTGACCCCGCGAAGGCGGCGGCAAAGTACCGATGGGCCGCGGGCCGGGGGGCCTGAGACTGGGGCGCATGGCAGCCATCGAACAGGCGGAGCAGACCGAGACGGGCGCGGCGCCGGCGACCGCGGCGCCGGCGGGCGGGGCGGGCGCCCCGGCGATCGAGGTGCACGACCTGGTCAAACGGTTCGGCGACTTCGCCGCCGTCGACGACATCAGCTTCGCGGTCGAGGGTGGGGAGGTGTTCGCCTTTCTCGGTCCCAACGGGGCGGGCAAGTCGACCACGATCAGCATGCTCTGCACGCTTCTCGCGCCGACCTCCGGCCGGATCTCGGTCGCCGGGCACGACGTGGTCACCGAACCGAAGGAGGTGCGGCGCCGGATCGGCCTCGTCTTCCAGGAGTCGACCCTCGACGACCAGCTGACCGCGGAGGAGAACCTGCGCTTCCACGCCGTCCTCTACCGGGTGCCGAGCGAGGAAGTCGAGGCGCGGATCGACCGCGTCCTCGCCCTCGTCGACCTCTCCGACCGGCGCAAGGACCTCGTCTCCGAGTTCTCCGGCGGGATGGCGCGGCGGCTGGAGATCGCCCGCGCGCTGCTGCACGTGCCGCGCGTCCTCTTCCTCGACGAGCCGACCGTCGGCCTCGACCCGCAGACCCGGGCGCTGATGTGGGAGGACGTGCTCCGGCTGCGTGATGAAGCCGGGATCACGGTCTTCCTCACCACCCACTACATGGACGAGGCCGAGTACGCGGACCGGATCGCGATCATCGACCACGGCCGGATCGTCGCGCTCGACTCGCCCGCCGCGCTGAAGGCCGCGATCGGCGCCGACGCCGTCGACCTGCGCACGGCCGATGACGAGGCCGCGGCGACGGCACTGCGCGCCCACGGCTACCGGCTCGAGATCGGGGAGGACGGGATCGAGGTCTTCGTCGCCAACGGCGAGGACGAGGTGCCGGCGCTGATCGAGGCCGTCGGGGTGCCGGTCAGCCACGTCCACGTGCACCGGCCGACGCTCGACGACGTCTTCCTCCACTACACCGGCCGCGAGATCCGCGAGGAGGGCGGCGGTGAGCGGCCCTCGGCGATGATGCGCGCCCGCATGGGGGGTCGGCGATGAGCGTCGACGCGACCCCTGTCCTGCTGCCGCCCGCGCCCGAGGCCGACATCCTCGGCGAGGTGCGCACCGCGCGGATGGTCTGGCAGCGCGAGCTGATCCGCTTCGTCCGCACCCGCACCAGGATCCTCACCGGCTTCATCCAGCCGATCCTCTTCCTGCTCGTCCTCGGCTATGGGATGAGCGGCCTGGTCGGCGAGACGGCGGGCTTCGACTTCAAGAAGTTCGTCTTCCCCGGCATCGTCGCGATGAGCGTCGTCACCACCGCGATCTTCTCCGCCATCTCGATCGTCTGGGACCGCGAATTCGGCTTCCTGCGGGAGATGCTGGTGGCGCCGACGAGCCGCGCCTCGATCGCGATCGGCAAGACGGCCGGCGGGGCCACCGTCGCCGTCCTGCAAGGGACCCTGATGCTCGTCCTCGCGCCCCTGGTCGGCGTCCACCTGACCGTCGGCGTGGTCCTCGGCGTGATCGGCATCGAGCTCCTGATGGCAATCGCCCTCACCGCCTTCGGCGTCTTTGTCGCCAGCCGGATCGAGAAGATGGAGAGCTTCCAGGTGGTGATGCAGCTGGTGCTCTTCCCGATGCTGTTCCTCTCCGGCGCCCTCTTCCCGCTCAACGGCCTGCCCGGCTGGTTGAACGTCCTCACCCACCTGAACCCGCTCACCTACGCCGTCGCGCCGCTGCGCCAGGTCGTCTTCTCCGCCCAGAACATGCCGGCCGCGGCGCAGGCCCGCTTCCCCTCGCACGTCGAATTGTTCGGCCACGTGCTCCCGATCGGCCTCGACCTGGCGATCGTCGCCGCCTTCGCCGTCCTCTTCGTCGCCCTCGCGGTGCGGGGGCTGTCGCGCACGCGGTGACCGAGCCGACGAAGGAGTGGAACCGATGAACGGCCCACGCGTCCTCGAGGTCGGCCCGGTCGGTCTGCGGCGGTTGGAGCGGCTCGCTCCACCGGGAGCCCTGGTCCTCAGCGTCTGCTTCGGGCTCGATCCCGAGCCGCCGGGCGCGGCGACGCGGGTCGACTACGCCCGCGGGCGCCTCGACGAGGCCGCGCGGATGCTGGAGCACGAGGTGATCGAGGAGGAGGAGACGGCCCTGCACGCGGCGGTGCGCGAGTTGCGGGAAGCGGTCGTGCCCGCGGTCGAGACGGGACGCGGGCTGCGCGGGGTGGCGGCCTACGCCGACGGCGAGGGGGACGTGCTCGTCTTCGGGCTGCGCACCCCGCCCGCGCGGCCGCTGCAGGCCGCCTTTCGCGAGGAGCCGCTGCTCGAGCCGCTGCTGGAGGGTGGCCCGGGCCCTGGCGGGGAGTCCTCGTCGTGAACCGGACCGCGGGCGCCTGCACCCTGCCCGGCTTCGGGGCGCTACCGCGACCTGGACGGCGGCGAACTACCGATGTCGGCGATGGGGGCCGACGAGAGGGTTCCTCTCGACCGTGACCGTGGGGCAAGGACGACACCAGTCGGATCGCCAGGAGGGGGCGCCGTCGGGGGCCCGGATCGCCGCGCTGATGCCGGCGATCACCGCCGACCTGGTCCGGCTGGCCAAGATCCCCTCGATCTCCTTCCCCGGCTTTCCCCGCGAGCCGGTGCTCGAGGCGCACGACCTCGTCGTCGGGATGCTGAAGGACGCGGGCGTGGGGCGACTGGAGACCCTCGGGCTGCCCGACACCGCGCCGGTGATCACCGGCGAGATCCCGGCACCCGCGGGCGCCCCGACGGTGCTGCTCTACGCGCACTACGACGTCCAGCCCGCGGGCGACGAGGCGCTGTGGCGCACGCCGCCGTTCGAGCCGACCGAGGCAGGCGGGGCGATCCACGGGCGCGGCGTCGCCGACGACAAGGCCAACGTGATGATGCACGTCGGCGCCCTGCGCGCCTGGGAGGGGCGGCCGCCGGTGGGGATCAAGATCGTCTTCGAGGGCCAGGAGGAGGTCGGCAGCGCGCTCGACACCTATCCGCCCCGGAACCCGGACCCGTTCCGCGCCGACGCGCTCGTGATCGGCGACGCCGGCAACGTACGCCCGGGCGAGCCGACCTTCAACGTCTCCGCCCGCGGCGACGCCGAGGTGCTGGTCGAGGTGAGGACGCTGGCCGGCCCGAAGCACAGCGGCGACTTCGGCGGCGCCGCGCCCGACGCCCTGCTCGCCCTCGTCGCGGCGCTCGCGACGCTCCACACCGAGAGCGGCGACGTCGCCGTCGCGGGCCTGCGGCGCGAGCCCTGGGAGGGTGAGTCCTACGACGAGGAGGAGTTCCGCCGGCTCGCCGAGGTGGCGCCGGGCGTGCCGCTGATCGGCTCGGGAACGCTCGGCGAACGGCTCTGGTCGGGCCCGGCGATCACCGTGATCGGCATCGACGCGCCCGACGTCGAGACCGCGGTCAACGCGGTCGTGCCGCACGCCCGGGCGAAGCTGAACCTGCGCATCCATCCGCGCCAGAGCGCGGCCGAGGCGCGGGCGGCGCTGGTCGCCCACCTAGAGGCGGTGCGGCCGTTCGGGATCGAGCTCGAGGTCGGCACCTTCGGCGACGTCGGCCAGGGCTTCGCGGCGCGCACCGACGGGGTCGCCTACCGGGCCGCCGGCCGCGCGCTCGCCGACGCCTGGGGACGGGACCCGGTCGAGTTCGCGCTCGGCGGCTCGATCCCGTTCGTCAGCGCCCTCCAGCAGGCGCTGCCGGAGGCCGAGATCCTGCTCTTCGGTGCCCAGGACGGCGAGTGCAACCTGCACGCGCCGAACGAGCGCGTCCTGCTCGACGAGCTGGAGCGGGCGGTGCTCGCCGAGGCCCGCTTCTTCGATCGCTACGCCCACGAATGGGAGGCAAAGGGATGAGCGACACGCAGACCCCTGCGCCGCCCGCGGTCCCGCCCGCCGCGGGGGAGCCGCCGGCGCCCTCGCCCCCGCCGGAGGTCGAGTCGAAGGGCGGCTTCCGCTTCCCGAGCGCCTTCACCGTGCTGGTCTTCCTCGCCGTGGTGATGTGGGCGCTCACCTTCGTCATCCCGGCCGGCGAATACAAGACGAACTCCGAAGGCGGGCCGGTCCCCGGCACCTACCACCACGTCCCCGCCCCGCTCAACTTCAAGCAGCGCACCGAGGACCTCTTCCTTTCGCCGGTCAACGGCCTCTACGGCAACGAAGAAGAGAAGACCGGTTACGTCGAACCGGAACCGTCGGGAGCCGGCTTCCTCTTCGGCTCGGCCGGGGTCTTCCTCTTCGTCCTCGCGATCGGCGCCTTCATCGCCGTGATGTTCGGCACCGGGGCGCTCGATCGCGGGATCGGCAGGCTCGCCTACCGGGTGCGCGACCGCGGCTGGCTGATGATCGTCGCGATCATGGTCGTCTTCTCGATCCTCGGCAGCGTCGAGGGGATGTCGGAAGAGACGCTCGGCTTCTACGGCCTCATCGTGCCCTTGATGCTGGCGCTCGGCTACGACCGGATGGTCGCGGTCGGCGTGATCATGATCGGCGCCGGGATCGGCGTGATGGGGTCGACCGTGAACCCGTTCTCGATCGGGATCGCCTCCGGCTTCGCCGGGGTCTCGATCGGCGACGGGATCGGCCTGCGGGTGCTGATGTGGGTGGTGCTGACGGCGATCGCGATCGCCTACGTCGCCCGCTACGCCCACCGGATCCTGGCCGAGCCGGGGCGGTCGTTGGTCGGCTTCGAACCGGGCGACCGCGAGCGGGCGGAAGCCACCGCTTCCGAGGCCGAACCACCGGCTCTCACCGGCCGCCACAAACTGGTGATCGCCGGCGTCGTCCTCACCTTCGCCTTCATGATCTTCTCGATCATCCCGTGGGCGGAAATCTTCTCCGGCACGGGGTCGGAACCGTACTCGTGGGAGCTCGACTGGTGGTTCCCGCAGCTGACCGTGCTCTTCATCGTCGCCGCGGTGCTGCTCGGGATCCTCGGCGGCCTGGGCGAGAAACGGATCACCGAGACGATGTCGCACGGGGCCGCCGAAATCCTCGCCCCGGCCCTGATCATCGTCTTCGCCCGCGGGATCACCGTGATCATGCACAACAACGCGATCACCGACACCGTGCTGCACGCGATGGAGAGCGCCGCGAGCGGCACCTCGAAGGCGATCTTCGCGCCGCTGATCTTCGTCATCAACCTGCCGCTGGCCTTCCTGATCCCGTCGACCTCGGGCCACGCGACGCTGGCGATGCCGATCCTGGCGCCGCTCGGGGACTTCGCCAACGTCAGCCGCTCGCTGGTGATCACCGGCTGGAACGCGGCATCGGGCTGGATCAACCTGATCACGCCGACCAGCGGCGTCGTGATGGGCGGCATCGCCCTGGCCAAGGTCGGCTACGACCGCTACGTCCGCTTCATCGCCCCGCTGTTGGCGATCCTCTTCGTCGTCACCGCGGCGTTCCTGGCCGGTGCGGCGCTGATCGAATGAACCTCGCACCGAAGACAAGGAGAACCTGATGTCGTTTCACGTCGACTCCGAGGTAGGGAAACTGCGGCGCGTGCTCGTGCACGGGCCGGGCCTCGAGCATGATCGCCTCACCCCGTCCAACGCCGCCGACCTGTTGTTCGACGACGTGATCTGGGTAAAACGCGCGCGCGAGGAGCACCAGGTGTTCTGCGACGCGATGCGCGAACGCGGCGTGGAGGTCCTCGAGGTGAAGGACCTGCTCGCCGACGTGCTGGCCGTTCCCGAGGGCCGCGACTGGCTGCTCGACCGGGTGCTCGACGAGCGTCAGGTCGGCGTCTACCTGGCGCGGACGCGGCGCGAGTGGGCGGAGAGCGCGCCGGCCAAGGAGGTCGCCGAGTACCTGATCGGCGGGCTGACCAAAGAGGACGTCACCGAGGGCGAGGGGCTCACCTACGACTCCCACAGCGCCACCGACATGCTGCTGCCGCCGCTGCCGAACTTCATCTTCCAGCGCGACTGCTCGGCCTGGATCTACGACGGCGTCACGCTCAACCCGATGGCGAAGCCCGCCCGGCGCGGCGAGACCGCCTTCATGCAGGCGATCTACCGCTGGCACCCGACCTTCGTCGCCGAGTCGGACTTCCACATCTGGCACGGCGACGTCGAGCAGGACTGGGGACGGGCCACGGTCGAGGGCGGCGACGTGATGTCGATCGGCAACGGCGCGGTGATGATCGGGATGGGCGAGCGGACGGCGCCGCAGTCGGTGACGCTGATCGCGCGCGAGCTCTTCAAGGCCGGCTCGGCGCGCCTGGTGATGGCGGTGAGGCTGCCGCAGCGCCGCTCCTACATGCACCTCGACACGGTGATGACGATGATCGACCGCGAAGCCGTGACGATGTTCCCGGACGTCGTCGAGGGCGCCCGGGTCTGGTCGATCCGCCCCGGCGACGATCCCGAGCTGCCGGTGGTCGAGCCGTTCGGCGGCGGCGTCGTCGACGCGCTCAAGTTCGCGCTCGAGCTGAGCGACATGCAGGTGATCACCACCGGCGAGGACCCGTTCGAGAGCGAACGCGAGCAGTGGGACGACGGCACCAACGTGCTCTGCCTGGAGCCGGGCGTGGTGATCGGCTACGACCGCAACGTCGACGCCAACACCCGGATGCGGAAGGCCGGCATCGAGGTGATCACGATCTCCGGCTTCGAGCTCAGTCGCGGCCGCGGCGGCGCCCACTGCCTGAGCTGCCCGGTCGAGCGCGACGCCGCGTTCTGAGGGAGGCGGGGCCATGTACAACCTGCGCAATCGCAGCTTTCTCAAGGAGCTCGACTTCACCGCCGGCGAGCTGGCCTTCCTCTTGCGCCTCGCCGCCGCCCTGAAGACGGCCAGGTACGCCGGCAACGAGGTGCCGCGGCTGGGCGGCAAGGAGATCGCCCTGGTCTTCGAGAAGACCTCGACCAGGACGCGTTCCGCCTTCGAGGTCGCCGCCCACGACCAGGGCGCCCACGTCACCTACCTCGATCCGTCCGGGTCCCAGCTCGGCCACAAGGAGTCGGTCGCCGACACGGCGCGGGTGCTGGGCCGGATGTACGACGCGATCGAGTTCCGCGGCGCCGCCCACGCCGCGGTCGAGGAGCTCGCGGCGAAGTCCGGCGTGCCCGTCTACAACGGCCTCACCGACGACTGGCACCCGACCCAGACGCTCGCCGACTTCCTGACGATGGGGGAGTCGAGCCGCAAGGCCTACGACGAGCTCTCCTACTGCTTCATCGGCGATGGCCGCGGCAACATGGCGCGCTCGCTGCTGGCGATGGGGGCGGTGATGGGCGCCGACGTGCGGATCTGCGGGCCGGCGGGCCTGCTGCCGCCCGACGACGTGCGGGAGCTCGCGGCGGCGCGCGCGAGCGGGTCGGGAGCACGGGTCACGATCACCGACGATCGCGAGGCGGCGCTCGCCGGGGTCGACTTCGTCTACACCGACGTCTGGGTCTCGATGGGCGAACCGAAGGAGATCTGGCGCGAACGGGTGGAGCTGCTGCGGCCCTACCAGGTGAACCGCGAGGCGATCGAGGCCACCGCCAACCCGCGGGTCAAGTTCATGCACTGCCTGCCGGCGTTCCACGACCGCGAGACGGTCGTCGGCCGCGAAGCGATCGACGAGTTCGGCCTCGCCGAAGGCCTCGAGGTGACCGACGAGGTGTTCGAGTCGCCGCGCAGCATCGTCTTCGACCAGGCCGAGAACCGCCTCCACTCGATCAAGGCGATCCTGGTCGCGACCCTGGGCTAGGCGGTTGATTCGAGGGTTCGGCCGTCGGGCTCGGGCCTGTGGTTCGGGGGCGGGGCGGCCGTCCGCGGCGGCCGTCCGAGGTGCGTCCCGGGCGTCTCGTGGCGGCCCCGGCAGGTTGTGGCCGTGGCCGGGACGGCCGGGTCTGTGGGGGAGTGATGAGGCTTCGTGACCTGTGCCGGAGCGGACGTGCGCGTGTCGTCGGGAAGGAGCGCATGATCCGTGATGAAGGCGGGTGGTCCGTGACGAAGACCCATGGGACGTCACGGTCCCTCCCCACTTCCACATCACGCCCACGACGTCCGTGCACTTGTACCGGCTATAGGGGGCATAAGTGCACGAA
>DASZUH010000441.1:0-5024 GCA_035547715.1 Solirubrobacterales bacterium | reverse complement strand
GAACTGGTTGCCGAGCCCCTCCCCCTCGCTCGCGCCTTTGACCAGGCCCGCGATGTCGTGGAAGTCGATCGTCGCCGGGACGAGCTCCGAGCTCTTCACCGTCTTGGCGACGGCCTCGAGGCGCTCGTCCGGCACCTGGGCGACGGCGACGTTGGGCTCGATCGTCGTGAAGGGATAGTTGCCGATCTGCGCACCGCCTTGGGTCAGCGCGTTGAAGAGCGTCGACTTGCCCGCGTTCGGCAGCCCGACCATGCCGACCTTCATCGCTCGCCTCCCGGGACCGGAAGCGAGCCGGCGGGCGTGCCGGCGTCGACGCCCGGCAGCGGCACCACCGCCCCCAGCGCCAGCCCGAGCAGCACGCCGACCACCACGTCGGAGGGGTAGTGCATCCCCAGGTAGGGACGGCCGGCGGCCATCGCCGCGGCGGGGATGAAGGCGACCTTGGCACGGCGGTCGACGCGGGTCATCGCCGTGGCGACGGCGAACGAGGAGAGCGAGTGGGCCGAGGGGAAGCTCAGCGAGCTCGGCGCGCCGCCCAGCGGCGGCAGGCCGTCGAGCACCGGGCGCGGCCGTTTGACGGCGAGCTTGATCGCGTAGTTGAGGCCGATCGCGGCCGGGCCGAGCACCGCGCAGGTGGCCCAGGCGCGGCGGCGCGGCTTGTCGGCGACGGCGAGCGCGGCGTTGGCGAGGAACCAGCCGGCGCCGTTGTTGCCGCCCTTGCCGAGCAGCCGCGCGGCCCGCTCGACCGCGGGCGCGTGCCCGCGGGTCCGCATCGCCCGCAGGATCTTCAGGTCGAGGTCACGCATCGGCGGCGGAGAATAGTCACCGGGCACGCCCACGCTCGTCGCGCGGGCGCGCCGGCGATCCCCCTACTTGAATTCGAAGCTGGCCAGGTCCTGGCCGAAGGTCGGGTTGAAGACCACGTTTTCGAGGTTGATGTCGCCGGAGACGAAGGTCGAGGAGGTGCTCGTCCCGTACGGGGCCAGCGGCGCCTGTTCCATGAATTCCTTGTCGAGTTGGGCGTAGCCGGCTTCCTGCTGCGGGCCGAGCGGTTCTTCGCCCAGTTCGACGATCTTCCGGCTCAGTTCGGGGTCGGCGAAGCGCGCCAGGTTCGTCCCGTTGGTCGGCGCGATCGATTCTTCGGCGAGCAGCGGCTGGAAGAAGTCGTTCGGGTGCGGGTAGTCCTCGAACCAGGTGGCCCAGCCGGTGTCGAGGTCAGGGGTCGAGCCGTTGCCGATCACGGCGAAGTAGTTGTCCGGCGCCAGCGCCTTCAGTTCCACCTTGAAGCCGATTTCTTCGAGCACGCCCGCGTAGTAGGTGGCGGCTTCCTTGGTCGTCGGTTCGTTGTCGGTCCAGACCGTGATTTCGCGGTCGCTCGGGTTCGCTGCGGCGATCAGTTCCTTCGCCTTCTTGACGTCGTAGGGATAGAGATCGAGCTTCTGGTAGCCCGGCATCCCCGGTGGCAGGATCTGCTGCAGGCCTTTCATCCGCCCCGCGTAGATCCGTTCGATCGCCGCCGGGTTGATCGCGTACTGGACGGCCTGGCGGACCTTGACGTCATCGAACGGCGCCTGCGTCGTGTTCAGCCAGAAGAAGTAGGTGCTGACCGTCGGCTCGACCCGGAACTGGCTGCCTTCGTACTTCGAGAGCACCGACTGGTAGCGGTCCGCCGGCACTTCGTTCTGCATCCAGTCGAGCCTGCCCGATTCGACGTCGTTGACCTCGGTCTGCGGGTTGCGCAGGACTTCGATCTTGATCTTGTCGACGTGGCCCGAGGGCAGTTGCGGCAGCAGCTTCGCGTTCGTCTTCGCCCACTGCGGGTTACGTTCGTATTCCCAGCCGCGGCCGGGCCTCGAGGAGGTGATCACGTAGGGACCGGTGGCGGGCGGCGGTGCGGCCGAGAGGTCTTCCATCGGCGTCTTCGCCGGCACGAGGGCGACGAACGGCAGCGCCAGCTCGTTCTCGAAGGTGCCGCGCGGGTGGGTCAGGTGGATCGTCACCCGGCCGGTCTTGTCGTCGGTTTCGACCCCGCTGATGCCGCCCTTCTTCGTCTTCATGAACTGCGCCGCGCCGACGATGTCTTCGTAGAAGGGCGAGCCGCTCGAGTTGAGGACGAAGACTCGTTCGAGCGAGTGGGTGAAGTCGCTCGCGCGGACCGGTTCGCCGTCGGAGTACCGGAGCCCCTTGCGCAGGGTCATCGTGTAGGTCTTGCCGCCGTCGCTCACTTCGGGGAGCGCCGTGGCCAGGCCCGGGATCACCTTGCCGCCGGCCTTGCCGCTCGCGTGGGCGTAGGTGAGCAGCGGAATGTAGGTGTCGAAGGTGGCGGTCCAGCCTTCGATCGTGTGCGAGAGCGCCGGGTCGAGGTAGTCAGGGAAGGCCGAGTAGGCGCCGAGGAGCGTGCCGCCTTCCTTGCCTCCCGAGGCGGCGGATCCGCCGGTCGAGCTCGAGCCAGAGCCGCAGGCGGCCAGGGCCACGGCGGCGGCCGCGACGGCGAAGCCCAGCAGAATTCCCTTTCCGATCCTCACGCGCCCTCCCTTTCGGCAGAACGCGGGAGAACCTTTAGGGCTGCGGCTGAGAATCCGCGGCGGCTTCGCCGAACCGGGTCTCAGCCGGTGCCGAGCGGGCCGCGGCGGCGGGACCGAGGCGCTCGGCGATCTCGGCGCGGATCCGCCGCACCAGCTCGACGGTCGCGTCCCTCAGGCCGTCGAGATCTTCGTCCAGCGTGCGCCTGCCGCGCAGGCTGACGCAGAGCGTCCCTTCGACGTACTCGAAGGCGAAGCCCTTCGGTGACTGTTCGATCAGGAAGACGATGAAAGCGGGCGAGAAGAGCTCGTGGAACCAGACGTCGTCGCGCTGCGGCGAGACGTAGACGCGATAGCAGGCGTCGAATTCGGCGCTGCCGAGGTCGACCCGGTCGCCTTCGCCGATCAGCGCCGCGGCGGCGCGGCCGAGCAGCCCCTCGTCCGCAGCCCGCCGGCAGAGCATCCAGGGCACGAAACGCTTCGCCTTCGGCACGTGGGTGACGGCGACGGTGAAGTGCTCGTCGTCGCCCCGGCTGACCAACGCGATCTTCGCTTCGACGTACTTCGAGATCCAGCCGCCGGCGAGCGCGTCGACGCCGTGGACCTCGCCCTCGGCCAGCAGCGGCGTCGTCCTCGGCAGGCGGACGCCGTCTTCGACCGTGAGGCCGTGCGCGGTCGCCCAGGCGGTGAGTTCCTCGACCCCGTCGGCGTCGGTCATGGCATCCGTATATCACTCGATACTCCGGCGCGATGGAGCGGCACAGGCCGATCAAACGCGCCGGGCACGAGGTGCTGGCGGTCGCCCGCGGGTCGAGCCGCACCCACTACCACCTGCGCCACCGCATCCTGATCATCTTCGGCGCCACCGCGGTCTTCTCGGTCCTCTGCACGCTCGTCGTCTACGCCGCCGAGCACGGCGCGGCCGGGACCGAAATCCACAGCCTCTGGGACGCCTTCCTGTTTTCGACCTCGCAGCTCCTGACCGGCTCCTCCGTCGCCAACCCGACGACGAACTTCGGCAAGGTGCTGGAGCTGGTCTTCGACGTCTGGGCGATCACGGTCGTCGCCTCGCTGGCGGGCTCCTTCGGCGCCTTCTTCCACGCCCGCAGCAAAGAGATGAACGAGGAGATGGAGAAGGCCGAGGCGGCGCTGAAGCGAGGTGTCGAGGGAGGGGCGTCGCCTAGGCCAGCAGGTCGGTGACGTCGAAGAGGCCGTCGGCGTTGGCGCGCAGGCGGGCGGTGCGGCGGGGGGTCGCGGTGCCGGGGCGCAGGGTGTCGAGGCGGAGCTCGGTCGGGGACGCGGCGCGGCCGCCGCCGGTCGGCTCGACCTCGAGCAGGACGAACGGGCCGATCGCGGCGTGGGCCTCGCCGGCGGCCAGCGACTGCCAGCGGGCGTCGACCTCCTCGGCGAGGCGCCTCGCGCCGGGGCCGTCGATGAAGGCCTCCTCACCGCGCCGCCAGAGGTCGACCGCCAGGCCGACGTCCCCGGTCGTCGTCGCGGTCGTCGGCCCGCCGGGCGGGGGCGGCGGGGCCGCGCGCTCGTCGAGGCGGCGCGGTACCGCGACGGCGAGGCGCGCCCGCGCCGCGACGTAGCCCCGGCCGGTCAGGAGCGCCAGGCGATCGTGCTCGGCGCGCCGGGCCTCGCGGCGGGCGCGCGCGTCGACGAGGGTTCCGAGCGCGCCGAAGGCCGCCCCGGCGGCGAGGATCACGAGGGCGACGACCGGCGCGGCGTCCGGTTCGAGCGCCACCCCCGAGCTCGCCAGCTCGATCGCCGCGACGACCGCGACGAGCACCAGCGGCAGCACGACGACGATCCGCTGCGTCGCCCCGCGCAGCCGGGCGACGATGCTGATCGCGATCAGGAGCACCGCCGCGACCACCAGCGGCAGCGCCGTCTCCACCAGTTCCGTGTTGTCGATCGCGGTGTCGCGGTGGAGCAGGGCGATCGAGTAGTAGGCGGTGGTCGAGACGGCGACCAGCACGGCGACGATCGCGATCGCTTCGAAGACGGCGAAGCCCGCCCGCCGCCGACCGACGAAAAAGAGGCCGAAGATCGTCCCCGCGCCGAGCCCGCTGGCGAGCGGGATCAGGCTCTGCAGGGCGGCGCGATCACTGGCGCCGAGCGCGGTGGCGAGGAGCAGGTGAGCGTTCATCCCCGGACGGATATCGGACCGTCCGGCCGGCACTTTCGACCGCCTACCCTGGAGAGGTGCCCCTTGCCCTCGGACAACGCCTGCTTTTCCACCACGCCGCCCGCGGCGGCGGCATCGTCTTTGTCGTCGCAATCGTCGCCGCGCTGCTGCTGCTCCGGTTCTGGCCGGTGATCGTCAGCTGGTGGGAGCGTCGCTGACCGCTCGATGAGTCAAGGCGGACGGTTCGGGGGGCGGGGTGGCTGGCCGAGGTGGCGTTTGGCGGGCTGCCGTGCTTCGCGGGCGGGGTGGCCGTCCGAGCTTGGTCCCGGGCGTCTCGTGGCGGCCCTGGCAGGTTGTGACCGCCACGAGAC
>DASZUH010000440.1:0-5825 GCA_035547715.1 Solirubrobacterales bacterium | reverse complement strand
TGCACGTGGATGACGTCGAATTCGCCCGTCCGGACCTCGCGGCGCGGCAGCACGTAGCCGCTCACCGGGGTCGCCGCCAGGTTGGAGACGGCCCCGT
The DNA here is from genome assembly GCA_035547715.1 of Solirubrobacterales bacterium. Lineage (GTDB taxonomy): Bacteria > Actinomycetota > Thermoleophilia > Solirubrobacterales > 70-9 > VAYN01. The sequence goes on along the minus strand of DASZUH010000440.1, from coordinate 5,728 downwards.
TGGCGCCGAAGCCGACGGTGCGGCCGAGGGGCGTCAGGTAGTCGGGCAGGTCGCGCGGCTGCGGTGCCGCCCGGTGGGTGGCACGACTGAGCAGCCCCGGCGGATCGACCGGGGCGAGGACGCGCACGTCGTGACCGCGACCGAGGAACTCCTCCGCGAGCGCTTCGACGTGCCGGTTGACCCCCCCTTGGAAAGACCAGGAATATGGCGAGACAAGACCTATGCGCACGAGTACCTAAGGGTAGTTGATGGGACGGCCTCAACTGGAGCGTCTACCCCGTTATCTGGGAACTATTACGCCCCGAGCGGCTTTCTACCTGCTTCTGCCCAGGCCCAACCGAGAAAGACGAGTAGGTAGGCGGCGCCGATCTCGAGCAGCAGGGCGCCCGAATCGTTGGCCAGGGTGGCGACGACGGTGGCGACGACGGCGCCGATCAGGGCGGCGCGCATGGCCGGCGCGTCGCGCACCCAGCGGGCCAGCGTGGCGCGGCGCCAGGCGGCGACGAGGACGATGATCGCCACCACCGGCAGCGCCACCAGCAGGATCGGCCGGACGAAGCTGCGCGCGGTCTGCTCGAGCCGGCGCTGGGCGGTGTCGCCGAGCGAGTGGAGGCCGCCCGCGTCGAGCACCGAGCGGGTGAAGTGCGAGTTGGCGCCGGTGAGGAGGTCGGCCAGCGCCAGCAGCGAGACGACCACGAGCGGCACGAGGATGACGAGGAAGATCCAGCGTCGCCGCCCGCCGGTGATCACCAGCGCCGCCACCGCGACCCCCATCGGGAAGTCGATCGCGGCGCCGACGTCGGCGCCGAACTTGCCGGAGGCGAAGATGCCGGCGCAGACGAGGCCGACGGCGAGGAAGACGGCGGCCGAGCGCCCCGGCGAAAGCCGCGGCGCGAAGCCCGCCAGCCCGGCGCCGATGCCGCCGACGATGACGACCGAGAGCAGCGCCTCGAGCTCGTTGCCGATCCCGTAGAAGCGGACGCCGAGCCCGGGGTTCGGGCCGAGCAGCGAGAGGGCGCTGAGCGGCGAGCCCGCGATCGCGTCGAGGGCGTAGGCGCCGACCATGATCGCCGCGGCGACGGCGAGGGCGCGGTAGTCGCGGAGCAGCGCCAGGGTGAGCGCGGCGAGCAGCGGCGCGCCGATCATCACGACGAGCATTTCGGCGTACTGCGACGGTTCGAGCGCCGCGCCGACGAGCAGGAACACCGGCAGGTAGATGACCGCGAGGCCGATCAGGCGCACGCCGACCGGGGCGAGCGCCCGCGAGGCGAGGACGAGGAGCCCCAGGGCCAGCACCCAGGCGAGCAGCGAGTAGCCGATCACCGGACCGCGGCGCGGCGAGACGACCGCCATGCGGGCGCCGAGCACTTCGATCCCGGCCGGGTCGACCGAGCCCTCGGTGCGGATCGCCTGCCCGGTCATCTGGTCCGGCACCGAGAGCCCGAAGAATTCGAGGATCGTCGGCCCGACGTCGGTCGACAGCACGTAGCCGTTGGTGCGCGTCGTGTCCGAGGTGAGGTCGCCGTCGTAACCAGGTCCCGCGATCCCCATCGGGATCGGCTCGTCGGTCTTCCCGGTCGGGGTGGCGATGGCGATGACGAGCGGTTCCGCCCCCGCCCGCCGCGCCAGCTTTGCCGCGTTGTGGAGTGAGGAGTCGAAGCTGAAGACCGCTCCGCCCGGGGCCACCTCCCACGGCGGGGCCATCGCGGCGCCCAGCGGGCAGGCGGACGGCCCCGTTCCCGAGACGGCCACGCCGCCGCGGCCGCCCCCTTCTTCCAGGCGCCTGACCAGGAGCCCCGGTTCGATTTCGTCCGGCGCCGATTCGGCCCGTTCCACCGCTTCCTCGAACCAACCGCGGCAAGCGCCACGCGCCGCGGGCGCGGGCGGCAGTTCGTGGTCGTAGAGCGAATTGAAGACGCGGTTCCCGGCCCCGATGTCGAGGTAGGTCTGTGCCGCGGACACGGTCCCGAGGCCGGCGCTCATCAGGCCCGGCGAGAAGCCTGCCCCCGCCAGTTCGCGCACCGTCGTTGACGAAGGCACGAAGAGGAGGTAGGCACGGGGCAGGCGGACGCCCGCCGCGCCCGCTCCCGGCACGGCCGCCAGAAGCAGCAACAGCGCTATCGTCAGCGTCATGCCCGCCGACCGCACTTTCGCCAAATTCAGCTTCTTCAAAGTCGATCCCGCCTGGCGCCGCAGGGACGCCGATCTCCGCGCCACGGACAAGCAGGAGTTCCTCGCCGCCTGCGAGGACTTCGGCATCGACCGGTCGCTGCGCGCCTACTCAACCATAGGAACGCGTGGCGACGTCGACCTCGTGCTGCTCAGCCAGAGCCCGAACCTCGACGACATCCACACCTTCCACGTCGTACTCGGGCAGTCGGGGCTGGCGAAGTGGTGCACGACGCCGTACTCGTTCCTCTCGATGACGAAAAAATCGCCGTACTCGGACGAGAAGGCGCGCCCGGAGATCGCGGTCTCCGATCGTAAGTACCTCTTCCTGTACCCGATGGTCAAGCAGCGCCGCTGGTACGGCCTGCCGCCCGCCGAGCGCGGCCGGATCATGAAAAGCCACATCGACATCGGCCGCAGCTATCCCGAGATCACGGTCAACACGACCTACTCCTACGGGCTCGACGACCAGGAGTTCGTCGTCTGTTTCGAGGGCGACGACCCGGGGCAGTTCCTCGAACTCGTGAACGAGCTGCGCCCGACCGAGTCGAGCGAGTACACCGAGCTGGAGACGCCGATCTTCACCTGCATCAAGATGTCCGTCGGTCGTGCGCTCGACGCGCTCGACGGCGTCCCCAGCGCCGCCGCCGCGCCGGTCGGCTCCTGAGCCCGCGGGCCGCGGGCCCGTGGGTCGCCTATCCTTCCCGTCCCCGTCCACGACCGGAATCCTGAGAGACATGCCCAAGATCGGTACCCCTGAGAACCCACTTCGAGTCGCCATCGTCGGCGCCGGCCCGTCCGGCTTCTACGCCGCCGAGCACATCCTCAAGGACGGCGACGTCCACGCCCAGGTCGACCTCTTCGACCGCCTGCCGACCCCCTTCGGGCTGGTCCGCGGCGGCGTCGCGCCCGACCATCCGAAAATCAAGTCGGTCATCCGCGTGTACGAGAAAACCGCGGCGCGCGAGGGCTTCCGCTTCTTCGGCAACGTGAAGATCGGCCATGACGTGGAGGTCGAGGAGCTCGAACGGCTCTACCACGCGATCGTCTACACGGTCGGCTGTGAGACCGACCGCGCGCTCGGCGTTCCCGGCGAGGACCTGCCCGGCAGCCACGCTGCCACCGCCTTCGTCGGCTGGTACAACGCCCATCCCGACTACGCGGACGAGGACTTCGACCTCTCGGTCGAGCGCGCCGTGGTGATCGGCAACGGCAACGTGGCGATGGACGTGGCACGGATGCTGGCGCTGACCGACGGCGAGCTGTGCCAGACCGACACCGCCGACCACGCGATCGAGATGCTCGACAAGAAGGGCGTCAAGGAGATCGTCGTGCTGGGGCGGCGCGGGCCGGTCCAGGCCGCCTTCACCAATCCGGAGATCAAAGAGCTCGGGGTGATGGAGGACGCCGACGTGATCGTCGACCCCGCCGACATGGAGCTCGACCCGGCGAGCAAGGCCTTCCTCGAGTCCGACGAGGCCGACAAGACGACGCGGGTGAACGTCGAGACGCTGCAGGAGTTCTCCGAACGGACACCGGAGGGCAAGAAGCAGCGGATCGTGCTGCGCTTCCTCGTCTCGCCGGTGGAGATCAAGGGCGACGGCAAGGTGGAATCGATCGTGATCGGCCGCAACGAACTGGTCGAGGAGAACGGGCGGCTGGTCGCCAAGGACACCGGCGAGCGCGAGGAGCTCGAGTGCGGGCTGATCCTCCGCTCGGTGGGCTACACCGGCGTGCCGATCGAGGGCGTGCCCTTCGACGATAAGCGCGGCCTGATCCTCAACGACGGCGGCCGGGTGCTCGACTCGCACGACGCGGGCCACAAGGTCGGCTCCTACACCGCGGGCTGGATCAAGCGCGGCCCCTCGGGCGTCATCGGCACGAACAAGAAAGACGCGCTGGAGACGGTCCAGCACCTGCTCGCCGACGTCGAGTCGGGGACGCTGCTGGAGCCAGCCAACCCGGCGCCGGAGGCGATCGAGCAGCTGCTCGCCGAGAAGGGCGTGCGCTACGTCTCCTTCGAGGACTGGCAGGCGATCGACCAGGCCGAGGTCGGCCGCGGCGAGCCCCACGGCCGCCCGCGGGTCAAGTTCGTCCGCGTCGACGAGATGCTCGACACGGTCGGCGAGGGCGTCGGCTGATCCCGCATGGCCGTCGACCTGGGAGAGCTGAAGGAGATGATCGAGGCGGCCCTGCCGGGCGCCTCGGTCGAGGTCTCCGACGAAGATGGTGGCGGCCAGCATCTGCTGGCCGTCGTCGCCGCCCCCCAGTTCGAGGGCCTCTCCCGCATCGACCAGCACCGCCTGGTCAAGGCCGCGGTCAAACCGCGCTTCGACGACGGCACCGTCCACGCGCTGTCGGTCAAGACCCGCCCGGCCTGAGCGGTCGAGCCGGATCCTGAGCGGTCGGGTCCAAGAGTCCGGAAAAGTCACACTTACGCGCGCCACACGCGCGCTTTTCCTCCCTACTCTTCTTCCCATGGAGGCAGCGAGAGCGACCTGGACGGACTCCCGGCTCGACGACCTGAGCGAGCGGGTCAAGGGCATGGATCAAAAGATGGACGCGGGCTTTGAGCGGCTCGACCAGAAGATGGACGCCGGATTTGAGCGGCTGGACCAGAAGATGGACGCCGGCTACAAGCGGCTCGACCAGAAGATGGATGCCGGCTTCGCGCGGCTGGACGAGAAGATCGACACGGGCCTTGGCAGGCTCGACGATCGAATCGACGGCCTGCACCACGACCTGGTCCACGGGATGATCGCCTTGATCAGCATCATCGCGGTCCTACTGACCGCCTTCCTCACCGTCGTCGTGACCCACCTCTGAGCCGACCGAGCCGACTGGCTACCCTTTGCCTATGGCCGACCAAGAGCTGAAGTCCAAAGTCGAAGAGTTGATCGCAGCCAACCCGGTGCTGCTCTTTATGAAAGGGGTGCCGGAGGCGCCGCGCTGTGGGTTCTCGATGCGCGTCGTCCAGATCCTCGACTCGATGGACGCCGAGTACGGGGCGATCGACGTGCTGCCCGCGCTGCAGCCGCTGCGCGAAGTCACCGCCGAGATCTCCGACTGGCAGACCTTCCCCCAGCTCTACGTCAACGGGGAGCTGCTGGGCGGTGCCGACATCGTCCAGGAGATGTACGAAAGCGGCGAGCTCGCCGAGGCCCTCGGCCTCGAGCAGCCCGAGGCCGCCGCGGTCCCGCCGGCGCAGAGCGCGCCGACGCAGTCGCCCCCGCTTCAGATCGAATAGCGGCCGCGCCCGCCCGGGACGTGGGGGGTCCGTGGGGAAGGCAGCACAGGGACGGGAGGGAGTGCGGGCTTCCGTGACGGTGCCGCCCGGTTCGTCACGGATCCTCATGGGTTCGGTCACCCGGACCAGCCCGCGGGAGGGCGCGGTCGACCTGACCGGCACCATGGGTGGGTCAGGTCGACCGCGTGGTCGGGATCGTGGTGGAGGACGGGACGGAGCGTGTCGTTCCTGGCGTCTTCGTGACGGTTGCTGCGCCCCGGGCCGGGCGGCCCGGGGTCCGGAGCCCTCCGGTCGTCGCTTGTTCGGCATACC
>DASZUH010000439.1:0-3386 GCA_035547715.1 Solirubrobacterales bacterium | reverse complement strand
CCCGAGTCGCCGCCCGAGCAGGTGAGGATCGCGAGGCCTCCGCTCCGCGTCGGCCGGGCCGTGGGCACCGCCAGCGCCCGGGCAAGCTCCAGCAGCTCGTCGGGCGCGGTCGCCCGGGCCGCGCCCGCTTCCTCCAGCAGCGCGGCGAAGACCCGCTGGTCACCGGCCAGCGCCCCGGTGTGGGCGCCCGCCGCCCGGGCGCCGCCCGCGCTGCTCCCCACCTTCAGCACCGCGACGCCGACCCCGCGCTCGGCGCACCTCGCCAGCGCGCGGGCCAGGCGCGCGCCGTCGCCGTCGCTCTCCAGCATCAGGGCGATCGAGCCGACGCCCTCGGTCGTCGCCAGCGCCTCGAGCCAGTCGCTCGGCTCGAGCACCGCCGAGTTGCCGGTCGAGACGACGGTGTGGAAGCCGAGGCCGCGGTCGGAGCCGAGCGCGTTGACGCCGAAGTTGCCGCTCTGGGTGATGATCGCGATCGGGCCGGGGAAGAGGCGCTCGACCGAGTCGCCCCAGAGCGGCGCCCGCGCCGCGACCGCGACGACGCCGTTGCCGTTCGGACCGCAGACCGGGATGCCGGCGACGCGCGCCGCCGCCCGCAGCTCTTCTTCCAGCGGCCGCCCGGCGGCGGTCTCGCCGAAGCCCGCGGCGAGGACGATCGCGCCGCCGCAACCGCGCTCGCCCGCTTCGAGCAGCACCGGCGCGCAGGCCGCGGCCGGGATCGCGACGACGACCGCGTCGACCGGCTCCGGCAGGTCGGCGACGCTCGGCACGCAGGGCCGCCCGTGGACCTCGTCGCGCCTCGGGTTGACCCCGTAGACGGCGCCCTCGAACCCGGCCGCGGCGAGGTTGCGGAAGATCACGTCGCCGTAGGAGCCCGGCCGCTCGTTCGCCCCGACCACGGCGACCGAGCGCGGGTGGAGCAAGGGCGTGGGGTCGGGCATCACCTCAGTGGAGCATCGACTCGACGCCGCGCTTCTCCAGGCCGCGGGCGATGATCAGCCGCTGGATCTCGGAGGTCCCCTCCCAGATCCGGTCGACGCGCAGCTCGCGCAGGAAGCGCTCGGCGACGTTCGAGCGCATGTAGCCGCGGCCGCCGAACGCCTGCACGCAGCGGTCGGCGCAGCGCCACGCCGCCTCGGAGACGAAGAGCTTCGCCATCGACGCCTTCGCGTGGATGACCTTCGGGTCGGCGCCTTCGTCGGCCAGGCGTGCCACCTCCAGGGTCAGCAGCCGCCCCGCCGCCGCGTCGGTCGCCGAGTCGGCGAGCGGAAAGCTCACGCCCTGGTAGTCGAGGATCCGGCTGCCGCCCTGCTCGCGCCCCGCCGCCCAGGCGACGGTCTCGTCGAGCAGCCGCCACATCGCGCCGATCCCGTGCGCGGCGATCCCGAGGCGCTCCTCGGTGAACCATCCGCGCTGCAGGTCCTCGCCGCCGCCGACCCCGCCGATCACCGCGTCGGCACCGAGCGCCACCTCGTCGAAGCGGAAGGTCGGGTGGGCGTCGGGATAGCTGTGGGTGAAGCGCGGGTCCTCCACGATGGAAACTCCTGGGGCGTCGACGTCGACCAGGAAGAGGGTGGGCAGCCGCTCCTCGCCGTCGACCACGTTGGCCATCACGATGATCACCGCGGCGACGTCGCCGGAGGTGACGAACCACTTCTCGCCGGAGAGCCGGTAGCCGCCATCGCCGTCCGGCACCGCCACCGCGGCGATCCGCGAGGGGTCCGAGCCGGCCTCGGCCTCGGTCACCGCGTAGGCGTCGCGAAGCTCCCCGCGCAGGGCGGGGCGGAGGTAGCGGTCGATCTGCGCGGGCGAGCCGTGCGCCCAGACGTTGTAGGCGTTCGGCACGTGCCAGTGGATCGCGTTGGTCGAGCGCCCGAACTGCTCGGCGACCAGCACCCACTGCAGCCGCGTCCAGCCCTGGCCGCCGTGCTCCCTCGCGTGCAGGCCGCCGGTCAGCCCGGCCGCCAGCGCCTCGGCCTTGACCCGCGCGATCGCCTCGTCGGGGAGTTTGCCGTCGGCCATCTCGGCCTCGACCTCGAGCGGGATCAGCACCTCGTCGGTGAAGCGTCGCGCCCGCTCCTGGAGGTCGAGCGTGGCGTCGTCGAGGCGCTCCGGCGTCATTGACGACGAAGGTATCATGCGATTAACTACAAGGTCAATCAGGGCCACAGCAAAGGAGATCGGGCGTGGGCGTTGCGAACGGAGACGGGATGCACGGGGCCGATCGCGGCCTGCGGGGCGCGGTGAGCGGGACCGACCTGGAGGCGACGCTGCAGCCCTTGGAGCGGGCGACGATGCTGCCGCCGGCCGCCTTCCTCGAGCAGGGCGTCCTCGACTGGGAGCTGGAGAACATCTTCATGGGCGGCTGGATCTGCGTCGGCCACCTGAGTGCCGTCGCCGAGCCCGGCGCCTACCTCGCCCGCGAGCTCGCGGGCCGCTCCTTCTTCGTCGTCGGCGGCGAGGACGGCGCGCCGCGCGCCTTCCACAACGTCTGCCGCCACCGCGGCGCGCGCCTGGTCGAGGACGCCGAGGGCAAGGTCCGTCGCCGCCTCCAGTGCCCTTACCACGCCTGGTCCTACGACTTGCAGGGGAACCTCCGCGCCGCCCCCCACATGGACGGGGTCGAGGGCTTCGACACCGCGTGCTACGGACTGCGTGAGATCCGCACCGCGGTGCTCGGAGGCCTCGTCCTCGTCGACCTCTCCGGCGAGGCGGGCCCGCCCGAGGACCACGTCGGCGAGCTCCTCCCGCACCTCGAGCACTACTCGAACGCGGCGCTCGCCCGGGCGGGGATCGTCGAGTACGACGTCGCCGCCAACTGGAAGGGGATCGCCGAGAACTACAACGAGTGCCTGCACTGCCCCGGCGTCCACCCGGAGTTGAACGCGCTCTCCGACTACATGAGCGGCGAGGGCCTCTACGGCGCCGGCGCCTGGTGCGGCGGCACGATGACGCTGAACGAGGGCGCCGAGACGATGGGCAAGGAGGGCGGCCACCTCGATCGCCCGCCGATCGCTTCCCTCGACGAGGGCGACCTGCGCAACATCCTCTACTTCGCGCTCTTCCCGAACGCCTTGATCTCGCTCCATCCCGACTACGCAATGCTGCACACGCTCTGGCCGCGGGAGCCGGGCCGCACCGAGGTCGTCTGCGAGTTCTTCTTCGAGCCCGCGACGATCGCCCGCCCCGACTTCGATCCCGCCGACGCGGTCAACTTCTGGGATCAGACCAACCGCCAGGACTGGCACGTCTGCGAACTGGCGCAGCAGGGGGTGGGCTCGCCGGGGTACTCGGCGGGGAGGTACTCGGTCGAGGAAGAAGACGTGCACGCCTTCGACGCGATGGTCGCGGCGCGCTACGCGGAGGGCCTGCGGGAGGTGGTCGCGTGA
>DASZUH010000438.1:0-5273 GCA_035547715.1 Solirubrobacterales bacterium | reverse complement strand
CGCCGACGTCCTCGAGGCAGCGGCGGCGGAAGAGCTTGACGGCGCCGTGGACGTGGTTCGACGGGATCTCGATCCGGCGCCAGCCGCCGGTCGCGTCGGCCTCGACCAGGCGGCCGCCCGCGAGCCCCAGCCGCGGCGCGGCGGCGACGCGCGCCAACAGGGTCGCCAGCCACTGCGGCGGCAGCTCGACGTCGCCGTCGAGCGTGCCGACGAAGTCATACCCGCCCGGGCCCGCGTGGGCGAGGCCGAGGTTGAAGGCGCGCGCCTCGCGCGCCAGGGCGAGGTTGTCGGCGCCGGGAGGATCGCCTTCGGCCTCGATCACGGAGACGAAGTCGAGCTCGGCGGCGAGCCCGTGCGCGATCGCCAGGGTGTCGTCGGTCGAACCGTCGTCGACGATCACCCAACGGTCCGGCGGCACCGTCTGCGCGGCGAGCGCGCGAGCCGTGCGCCCGAGGTGGGCGGCCTCGTTGAAGACCGGGCTGACCAGCAGGATCGTCGGCGGGGCGGCGGGCATCATCCGGTCAACGCCGCCCGGAGGCGATCCTTGCGCCCGCCGGCTCGCCCGCCCCGTGGAAGGCGAGCAGCTCGGCCTGCCGACGCGCCGGGCCGTAGCGCTCGCGCACGCGCGCCGCCGCTCGTTCCCCGGCCGCGCGCAGCCCCGCCGGGGCGGCCTCGAAGCGGTCCATCGCGGCGGCGAGGGCACGGGCCGCGGCGAGGACGTCTCCGTCTTCGACCGCCTCGGAGCAATCGGGGTCGAAGATCTCGCGGCCGCCGAAACCGTGGAACCCGACCACGTAGGCACCCGACGCCATCGCCTCCGCGGCGGGCAGTCCGAAGCCCTCGCGGCGGGCAAGCGAGAGGAAGATCGGCGCCGCGCGCATCCGCGCCGCCGCCTCGCGCTCGGAGGCGCCTTCGATCTTCACCAGCTCCCATCCGCGCAGGCGCTCGCCGAGCAGGCGCTCGATCAGGACGAGGTCATCGGGCCGCTTGCGCGGCATCGTCGCGATCCGCCGCCCGACCGGCCCCCGCGCCGGATGGAAGACGGCGGGATCGATCGCGTTCGGGACGACTCCGACGTCGAGCCCCGGAAAGGCGAAGGCCAAGATCTCGGCGCTGTCCGCCGAGACCGTCATCGCCCGCTCGAAGATGTCGTAGCGCGGCGTCGTCGTCCGCAGGTGCTCCCAGGTCAGGTAGGCGTTCTGGTTGAAGAGGACGAGGTGAGGGAGTCGCGGCAGGCGGTCGAGGAACGGCCCGTAGACCTCCGGCACGACCAAGGTGTCGCGGTCGGAAAGGACGACCGAGGAGGCGCCGACGACGCGGGTCGAGTGCTCGAACCAACTGCAGGAGAAGCCGTCCTCGTGGTGCAGCACGGCGGCGTCGATGCCCGCGGCGTTGAGGATGTCCACGTGCTTGTAGAGGGCCCTGATCCCGCCGCTCGGGTGCGGGTGGTCCGGGCAGAGGTAATAGACGGTGGAACCGCGGGCCGCGCCCGAGGTGCGCAGCTCGGGCGGCCGCCGCCGGCGCAGCACGCGCCGCGCCGCGGCCCGCTCGACCAGGCGACGCGGGCCGCCGCCGAGGAGTTCGACCGCACCGCTGCCCAGCCCGCTCTGGCGATTCGGCTTCATCTCAGGTCAACAACGGGCGGAGGGGGCGGATTCGTTCGCAAGATCGTGCCTGCCGCCCCCGTTGTACGGGCATGGACTCCCCCTCCTCCCCCGCCACGATCTCCGTCTGCATCGCCGCCTACCAGGCCGAGGAGTGGATCGCCGACGCGCTCGACTCGATCCTCGCCCAGACCCGGCCGGCCGACGAGATCGTGGTCGTCGACGACGGCTCGACCGACGGCACCGCGGCGATCCTCGCCGGCTACGGCGACCGGATCCGCGTCGTGCGGCAGGAGAACTCCGGCTACCCGACCGCGATGAACCGGGCGATCCGCGAGTCGAGCGGCGACTACGTCGCCCCGACCGGCGCCGACGACATCTGGGAACCGCGCAAGCTCGAGTGGCAGGCGGAGGCGATCGCCGCCCATCCCGAGGTCGGCGTGCACTTCGGGCACGCGGTCTTCTTCGGCCGGGTCGAGGGCGACTACGAGCGGCCGACCGGCACCGGGCTGCTGGACAACCGGGTCCTCCTCCACGACCTCTTCCGGATCTACCCGATCAACATGCCGTCGACGGTGCTCCGCCGCGATCTCTTCGACCGGGTGGACTGGTTCCGCGACGGCTTCCTCGCCGACGACTCCGAGTTCTTCTTCAAATGCCTGCGGCAGGACGTCCGCTTCTACTACGAGCCGCGCACGCTCGTGCGCTACCGCAGCCACGACGTCAACATCACCAACAACCTGGCCGCCGTCCGCGAAGGCCTGCACCTGGTCCGCTCCTGGAACCTCGACCAGCTCGACGATCCGCGCTTCGCGGCACGCGCGATGGCCGACGACTTCTTCCGCATCGGCCGCGCCCACATCGACGAAGGCCGACCGCGCGAGGGCCGGCGGGCGATCCGCCACTCGCTCCGGTACGCGCGCGGCAACTCGCTCTACGCGAACGCCCGGGCGCTCGCCTGGATCACGCTCCTGAGCCTCCCCGATGCCGTGTCCCGACCGCTCGGCGCATCCGCCGCCCGGCTGGGGGTCGGCGGCGCGATCGACCCGCCCGAGTCGGCTTCGGCATGAGGGAACCCACCGTCACCGCGGTCGTGCGGGTCTTCGACGGCGAGCGCCACGTGGCCGAGGCGCTCGACTCGATCCTCGCCCAGACCCGGCCGGCCGACGAGATCGTGGTCGTCGACGACGGCTCGACCGATGGCACCGCGGCGATCCTCGCCGGCTACGGCGACCGGATCCGCGTCGTCCACCAGGAGAACCGCGGCCACCGGGCGGCGCTTGACCGGGCATTCGAGGAGGCCCACTGCGACTACGTCGCCAACTGCGACGTCGACGACGTCTGGGAGCCGGACAAGCTCGCGCGCCAGGTCGCCGCGCTGAGGGCCCACTCCGAGGTCGACGTCGCCTTCGGCGCCGCCCGCCTGTTCGGTGCGCGCGACGGGATCTTCCACCCGCCGTACCCCGGCTTCGGTGTGCTCGAGCCCGACCGGTTCCGGCACGAGCTCTATCGGGCGGACCGGATCTGCGCCTCGAGCGCGATCGTCAGGCGCGAGCTCTTCCTCCGGCTCGGACGCTTCGGGCTGCCCGGCACCGACGTCTGCGAGGACTACGACTACTGGCTTCGCGCCGCCGGCTCCGGGGCGACCTTCTTCCAGGACGACGCGACCCTGGTCGGCTATCGGGTGCACACCGAACAGGCGTCCGGCAACGTCCTGCGCATGCACGAAGGTGAGCTTGCCGTGCACGTGCTCCACGCCTCGCTGGTCGAGCCGCGTCACGCGCGGAGGGCGCAGGCGCGTGACCTCGCCAACATCGGCCGCGTCCTCGCCGACCTCGACCGCCCCGCCGCCGCCCGCGCCAGCTTCCTCTCCTCCTTCCGTCGCCGGCCGTCGCTGCGCCCGCTGGTCTGGAGCGCGGTGCTCTCGATCCCGGGCCGCGCCCGCCGGCCCCTGTCGCGCGGTCTCGTGGCGACCCGCCGTTCCCTGGTCCCTTCCCGCTCCTCCCACGGCACGGCCTGAAGGATCCGATGGACCTGAACGTCGAGCGAGAGAGAGGCGCGGGCGACGACCTGCGCAGCGCCGCCGCCCACGGGGTCCGCTGGTCGGTCATCTCGCGCCCGGCGATCGAGCTCCTGCAGCTGATCTCGGTCGTGATCCTGGCCCGGCTGGTCGACCCGGCCGAATTCGGGCGCTTCGCGATCGCGATCATCGCCCAGGAAGTCGCCTTCCTGATCGTCGCCGGGGGCATCAGCGCGGCCCTCGTCCAGCACCGTAACCTGACCCGCGCCCACGAGGAGACCGGGATGTGGCTCGGTCTGGTCAGCGGGATCGGCCTGGGAATCCTGGTCCTGATCCTGGCGAGCGTGGCGATCGATCCGATCTTCGGGGCGCGGACCGCGTCCTACGTGCGGCTGATGTCGCCGCTCTGCGTCGTCGCCGCCCTCAGCGTCGTGCCGATGGCGAGCCTGCGGCGGCGGATGGCGTTCCGCCGCCTCAGCGAGATCGAAATCGCCTCGACGCTGGCGCGCGTCGGCGGCGCGGTGGTGCTGGCGGTGGCCGGGATGGGCGGCGAGGCGCTGGTCCTCGGCGTCATCGCCGGGTCGCTGGTCACCGGGATCTTCGGCTGGGTGAGCGCCCCCGGCCCGCTGCCCCGCCTGCATCGCAAACCGGCCCGCGAACTGCTCTCCTACGGGCTGCCGTTCTCGCTCGCCTCGGTCAGCTGGGTCGGCTTCAGCAACGTCGACTACGCGATCATCGGCGCCCGCCTCGGCGCCGTGCAGACCGGCCTCTACTACCGGGCCTACACGCTGGCGGTCGAATACCAGGCGAAGATCAGCGTCGTCATGACCCAGGTCGGCTTCCCGGTCCTGGCCCGCGCCGCCGACCCGGCCGAACTTGCCCACCTTCACCAGAAGATGGTGCGGATGCTGACCATCGTGATCTTCCCGCTCCTCGCCCTGCTGGCGATCGGCGCACCGGTCCTGGTCCCGCTCTTCTTCGGCGCCCGCTGGGACGGGGCGGTCGCGCCGGTGCAGGTGCTCGCCATCGGCGGCGCGTCGGTCGTGGCGATCGACGCCGCCGGCACCGTCCTGATGGCGACCGGACGCGTCCGCGCGCTCCTCGGATATGGGGTCGGCCACTTCCTCACCTACGGGCTCGCGGTCTTCATCGCCGCGCCGCACGGCATCGTCGCCGTCGCCGTGGCCGGATCGGTCGCCCACACCCTGTTCCTCGGGGTCGCCTACTTGCTGATCATCCAGAACGCCGACGAAAAGCCGCTGGAGCGACTCGTCACCGACCTGGCGCCGGCGACCGTGGGCTCACTGGCCCTCGTCGCGGTCGCCCTGCCGACCGGTGCCGCGCTCACCGCCGCCGGGGTGGCGGCCGTCCCCTGGCTGCTCGCGGTCGGCGCGGTCTCGGTCGTCCCCTACCTGCTGACGATCCGACTCCTTTTCCCGGAGACGTGGGGGGACCAGTGCCGCGCCATGCGCCGCGTCGTGCCGCCGCGACTGCAGCCGCGGGGACGCCTCCGCCGGCTCGTGCCGGCCGGTGGTCGCGCCTCCGCCTGAGGCGCCCGCCGCCCGGATGGTTGATTCCACGGTCGGGCTCGGGCCCGGGCCCCGTGGTTCGGGGGCGTTGCGGCCGTCCGAGGTGGTCCCGGGCGTGGG
>DASZUH010000437.1:0-5719 GCA_035547715.1 Solirubrobacterales bacterium | reverse complement strand
GGTATGCCGAACAAGCGACGACCGGAGGGCGGGTCACGGGCCAGCGACGGGCGTGGCTCCCGGGGGAAGGTCCCGGGGACGGGGAGGAACTCCGCGCTTCCGTCACGGTCCCGCCCGGTTCGTCACGGGTCCTCATGCCTTCGGTCACCTCCGCCGGGGCCCGGGACGAACCTGTCGCCTTTAGTAGCCCACAGGGCGACTAAAGGCGACAGGTTGATGGCCGGGACCCGGGAAGACGGGAGGAAGCATGACGTTTCGGGCAGAACCGTGACGGGACCTGCGCCTTCGTGACCGATCATGCGCTCCTTCCTGGTGATACGCGCACGTCCCCCCGGCGCTCGTCACGAACCCTCGCACCTCACCCCACGGACCCGGCCGTCCCGGCCACGGCCACAACCTGCCAGGGCCGTGGACGGGACGGCCGGGCGCAACTCGGACGGCCGCCCGCCCCGGGCCAGCCACCACCCCGGGCGCCGGCTTGCGCCGCCCGGGCCCCTTCAGGACTCAGCCCGCGCGCTCAGAGCGCGCTCGGGTACGTCTCCGGCGGCTCGGCCATCTCCCAGCCGACGGTGCGCTCGAGCGGCTCGACCGCGCGCGTCTCGTCGATGTGGATGACGGCGTCGAACTGGGCGGCGAGGCGGGAGACGAAGTAGTGGCTCTGGCGCTCGGTCTCGGGGCGGTAGATCACGCCGATCGCCCGCTCGAGGCGCGGTCGCAGCAGTTCCTCGGCGGCGGCGGGGGAGGAGAGGTCGAGCCAGAAGCGCGGTTTGCCGAGGGCGTGGAAGAGGGCCTCGAAGCTTTCCGGCAGGGCGGGGCGGACCACCTTGCGCTCGACGGGCGCGTCCCAGGCCGAGGCGGCGGTGACCGTCCCGGTGTAGGTGGTGAAGCCGATCAGGTAGGTGTCGCGGGGGCGGCGTTCGCGGGTCAGCTGGCCGAGGTTCACCTCGCCCCGCCGCGACATCTCGGTCATCCGCGCGTCGCCGACGTGCGAGTTGTGCTCCCAGACGACGATCTTCGGCGGCTCGCCGTGGCGGCCGAGGTGGGCGTCGAGCCGTTCCAGCGTGTCGGCCATGTGGTGGTCGCGCAGGTTCCAGGTCTCGGTCGGGGCGCCGAACATCGCCCGGTAGTACTCCTCGGCGCCGACCACGACGCGGGCGTTCTGCTCGGCGTAGAACTGCTCGTCCTCGGCGGCGATGCCGTCGCGGCGCAGGTAGGCCTCGGCCGAGCGGCTCAGCTCGACCAGCTGTTCGACCACCGCGCGCCGCCCCGACTCGGAGATGCCGAAGGTCACCGCGCGCCCGTAGTCCTGGTCGCCGCCGAACTCGTCGAAGAAGGCGTAGCGCCGCCGCGCCCGCGCCGCGCCCGCCGGGTCGACCTTCTCCAGGTAGGCGATCACCGCCGCCACCGAGGTCGCCAGGCTGTAGAGATCGAGGCCGAAGAAGGAGACTTCCCCGCCGCGGTCGGCGCGGCGGTTGTGCTCGCGCATCCAGCCGACGAAGTCGAGCACCTCGGCGTTCCGCCACATCCAGGTCGGGAAGCGGCGGAAGCCGCGCAGCGACTCCTCGGCGTCGGCGTCCTCGGGGGCGCCGTGAAGGTGGCGGTTGACCCGGTAGGCATCCGGCCAGTCGGCCTCGACGGCGACGGCGCGGAAGCCCTTCTCCTCGATCAGCCTGCGGGTGATGCGGGCCCGCTCGCGGTAGAACTCGTGGGTGCCGTGGGAGGCCTCGCCGATCAGGACGACGCGCTTGTCGCCGATCAGGTCGAGCAGGTCGTCGTAGTCGCCCACCCCGTCCTCGAGCGGCTTCATCTCACGCAGCAGTTCGTGCTGGCCCGGCCAGAGCATCGATCACCTCCTCGTCCGATACCTGACTGAAGTCGAGGTAGGAGTCGCCGACGCCGCGAAAGCGCTCCGGGATCCGCAGGGTGACGAGCGTGTCGGCCTCCCCCTGGAGGAAGTCCACCGCGGCGCCCGCGCAGACCGGGACGGCGAGGACGATCCGCCGCGCCCCGAGTCGGCGCAGCGCCCGGATCGCGGCCGCGTCGGTGAGGCCGGTGGCGACCCCGTCGTCGACGACGATGACCGTGCGGCCGCGCACGTCGGGCGCCGGCCGGCCATCGCGGTAGAGCTCCACCCGCCGGCGCAGCTCGGCTTCCTCGCGGGCGGCGATCCGGTCGAGGTCGCCGTTGCGCAGGCCGAGCAGCCGCGCCGATTCGGGGTCGACCAGCCGGGTGCCGTCCTCGGTGATCGCGCCGAAGCCGACCTCGGGCATGTCGGGCTGGGCGAGCTTGCGCACGCCGAAGATCTCGAGCGGGGCGCGGAGGCGGTCGGCGATCTCGCGGGCGACGGGGACACCGCCGCGCGGCAGCGCGATCACGATCGGGTCGTCGAGCTCCATCGCCCGCAGCTCGGTGGCGAGGAAGCGGCCCGCTTCGCGCCGGTCGAGGAACGGCGCGTGGTAGCTGCGGCGCGTCGTCGCGGGCGGGGTCATCGTGCGACCAGGTCGGTGCGGGTGGACCGATGGACGTGGAAGCGGTCGCGGGCCTCGCCGTAGAGGTAGGCGCGGATCAGCTCCTCCGAAGGGCTGCGGGCGGGAACCAGCTCGGCGTCGCAGTGGGTGCAGCGGCCCCGCCGGGCCGCGACCTGGGTCGCCGCCATACGGCAGCGCGGGCATTCCATCTCGGTCGGGTTCCTCATGCTCGCGAAGCTAAAGCCGCAGCGACGGATCGCCATCCGTGGAAAGCCGCACGTCGACCGCGCTCGGGTGGAGGTGGACCTGCGGGAGCAGCCGCTCGATCTCCTCGGCGCGGCCGCTGCCGAGCCCGTGGCGCATCACGTTGACCGCGCCGGCGGCGACCGCGTAGCGGACGGCCTCGTCGATCTCGACGCCGGCGCCGAGGCAGACGCCGAGGGCGCCGAACATCGCGTCGCCGGCGCCGTGCGGCTCGACCGCGTGGAGGCGCGGCCCCTCGACCTCGATCAGCCTGTTCCCGCGCAGGAGGAGCGCCGGGTCGCCGGCGCGGGAGACGAGGACGACGTCGGCGCCCTCCTCCCTGATCGCCCGCATCGCCTGGGCCAGCTCCTCGGTCGTGTCGCCGCTCGCGCGACCGTAGGCGCAGAGCTCCTCGTCGCTCACCTTGGCGACGTCGAGCCCGCCCGCGAGCGCCGCCGCCAGCGGGCCGCGGGCGAGGTCGGCGAGGACCGTGCGGCCGTTGGAGCGCAGGTCCTCGGCGATCCGGCCGTAGGTCTCGGTCGGCAGGACGCCGTCCTGGCGCTCGCCGGTCAGCAGGGTGACGTCGGCGGAGAGGCCGCTGGTGACGGCGATGCCGAAGAGGTCGTCGAGCTCGTGGCGTTCGAGGACGGGGCTCGGGGTCTCGACCAGCACCGTCCGCTCGCCGCCGCGGCGGTCGTGCAGGTAGGCGGCGTTGGGCCGGTCGGTGGCGGCGGCGAGGACCTCGATCCCGCCGGCGGCGAGCAGCGAGCGCAGCACCTCGCCCGACTCGCCTCCCAGCGAGGTGCAGAGGGTCACCCGGGCGCCCAGCCCGGCCGCCATCCGCGCCACCCAGACGCCCTGGCCGCCGGCGTGGAAGTGGACCTCCGGGGTGCCGGCGCCGGGCTCGATCGTCACCGTCAGGATCGGCGAGGGGGCGAAGATGCTGAGCGAGGGCGGCGGGGTCGACGGATCCATGCCCGCATGCTCGGCCCGGGCGGGCGGGCGCGCATCGGGGAAACCCCGCATCTGGACTACGGGGTCGCCCCGATGGCGCCGGCGCCCGTCCGGAGGAGCCTGCGGTGATGGCCGTCCGATCCGATCCGTCCACGCTCTCGGTCCATCCGCCGCTGGTCGAGGCGATGCTCGATCCGGGCTTCTATCCGCACCGGCCGGAGTCGGTCGAGCTGCGCGAGACGCACATCTCCTGGGTCTTCCGCGCCGGTGCCCTCGCCTACAAGGTGAAGAAGCCGCTCGTGCTGCCGTTCCTCGACTACGGGACCGCGGCGCGGCGCGGCGAGATGTGCGCCGAGGAGGTGATCCTGAACAGCAGGCTGGCGCCGCGGATCTACCGGCGCGTGGTCTCGCTCGTCCCGCGCGGCGACGGCTTCGCGCTCTCCTCGCGCGACGACCCGGCGGCGGTCGAGTACGCGGTCGAGATGGAGGCGATCGACGAGGAGCGGACGATGGCGGCGCTGAGCGCCGCCGGGGTGCTCTCGGCCTCCGACGTCGAGGCGGTCGCGCGCCTGCTGGCGCGGTTCCACGCGCGGGCGCGGGTCGTCACCGATCCCGAGGCGCTGCGCACCTCGCTCGAGCCGATCACGGAAAACCTGACGACGCTGGGGGACGTGGGAGGGGAGGTCCTCGACCGCGGCCGGCTGCGCGCCGCGGTCGAGTTCACCGACGCCTTCCTGGTCCGCCATCGGGAGGTGCTGGAGCGGCGCGCCGCCGCGGGCCTGATCCGCGACGGCCACGGCGACCTGCGGGCCGAGCACGCGATCGTGCCGCTCGGCGGGGAGCCCTACGTCTACGACTGCATCGAGTTCGACCCGCGCCTGCGCGAGACCGACGTCGCCGCCGACCTCGCCTTCCTGGTCATGGACCTGGTGCGGCTGGGGCGCCCGGAATGCGCGCGGGACCTGGTCGCCACCTACCGCGCGGCGGGCGGCGATCCCGGCGACGAGGAGCTGGTCGCCTTCTTCGCCGCCTACCGGGCCTGGGTGCGCGCGACGGTCGCCTGCGAGCGGGCGGCGGAGCTGGCCCGGGACCGAGCCGCCCGCGAAGCCTTCGAGGAGGAGGCGGGCCGGCTCCTCGACCTCGGGCACCGCTTCGCCTGGCGCGCCCGTGGCCCGTCGCTGCTGGTCGTCTGCGGGATCGCGGCGAGCGGCAAGACGACCCTGGCCGAGCGCCTCGCCGCGATCAGCGGTCGCCCGCACCTCTCCTCGGACCTGGTTCGGAGGCGCTGTGCCGGCCTCGACCCGGACGAGCCCGGCGGGCCGGAGCTCTACACCGAGGAGGCGCGCCTCGAGGTGTACCGCGAGCTCGGCCGCGAGGCGGCCGCGTCCCTGCGCCACGGCGACGGCGCGATCGTCGACGCCACCTTCCACCGCGAGGCCGAGCGCTTCGCCTTCGAGGAAGGCATGGGCGACGACCTCTGCGTCCCGATCGTGATCGAGTGCCAGGCCCCGGCATCGGTCCTGATGCGCCGTGCCGACGCCCGCCTCGAAGCCGGCGGCTCCCCCTCCGACGCCGGCGCCGCCATCGTCCTCCGCCAACTCGGCGAGCATGACCCCCTCGAGGGCCGCTGGCGCCGCCGGCGCCTGTCCCTCCGCACCGACATCCCCCTCGACCTCCAGATCGCCGAGGTCGAGTGCTTTGCCGATCGGGTTTAGGGGTTGGTTCGAGGGACGGGGCGGGGGAAGCTGTCGCCGGGGGGCGGGCGGCGGGCCGGAGGGCGGCGGCCGGCCCGGGGGAGGCGGCCGTCCGAGTTGCGCCCGGCCTTCTCGGTGGCGGCCCTGGCAGGTTGAGGCCGCCACCGTGAAGGCCGGGTCCGTGGGGAGAGGTGCGAGGGTTCGTGACGTGCGGCGAGGGGACGTGCGGGTCGTGCGCCGGGGGGACGTGCGCGTCACGCAGGGAAGTGGCGCATGTCCGGTCGCAAAGGCGCATGGTCCGTGACGAAGACGCTTGGGACGTCACGGTCCGTCCCGTCTCCCCCGGGCGTCCGGGACCTC
>DASZUH010000436.1:0-2045 GCA_035547715.1 Solirubrobacterales bacterium | reverse complement strand
CCGCCACGAGACGCCCGGGACGCACCTCGGACGGCCGCCCCGCCCCGAACCCCATGTCGATGGGCCGAAAAGCGCTGATATAGAGCGCTTTTCGGCCCGTCGACATCGTCAGGCGGTGATCGAGACGGTGAGGGAGCCGACGCCGTCGACGGTGTGGCGCAGGTGCAGGCCCGGGGCGATGTCGAGCAGGGGGACGACCGAGCCGCAGATGACGACCTCGCCCGCCGTGGTCTCGACGTCGAAGTGACGGAGGTACTCGACGGTCCAGGCGGCGAGATCCTCGATCCGGCCCACTTCGGCCTCGGCGTCGGCGATGGTCGCGTACTCCTCGCCGTCGCGCTCGATCCGCCCCGCGATCGGGTGGGTGAGCGGGACCGGCGCCGCGACGCGGTCAAGGACGACGGCGCGGTGGTAGAGGTCGCCGGCCAGCACCGCCTCGGTCTCGATCGCCGGCAGCGCGGCGTCGGCGAGCTCGATCGCGGGGCCGATCCCGGCGACGCCCTCTCCCCCGTCCCCGAGATGAAGTGCGATCTCCGGCTCGAGCTTGGGCGCGGTCCAGCCCGAGACCGAGCACTCGGCGCCGTCGCCGAGCACCGTGGCGTCGGTGAGGAAGCCGACCAGCGGGCCGGTCGTCCCCAGTTTCTCCATCGCGGCCGAGGTGCCGAAGGCGAGCTTCCAGCCGATCGGCGCCGCGCCCGCGGCGAGCAGCTCGGCGCGGCGCGCGAGCAGCTTCTCCATCCCGGCGACGACCGCCGGGATGTCCCAGGGATCGCGGCGCGGGGCGGCGTCGGCGGATCCGGGGATGACGTCGATCGCCGACGCGGGCTCGTCGGGGCCGGATGCGCCGGCGCCTGGCGGCATGGTCGACATCGAGCGGACCCTAGAAGTGATGCGGCATCCAGGTACCGCCGATCGCCGCGTCGGCGGTCGCGGCCACCGCGCACGCCCGGTCGAAGATGTGGTCGCGGCTCTCGAAGGCCAGGCGACGCACCCGCTCGCGGTCGGGCCCGAGCAGCTCGCCGCCCCGTTTCACCACGTTGCCGGCGACGAGGATCGTGTCGACGACGCCCGGGTGGGCGTTGTAGACGACCGCGCCGTAGGGGTTGTTGGCGGGGAACATCCCGTAGGACTCGGTGCTCAGCAGGATGATGTCGGCCTGCTTGCCCGGGGTCAGGGTGCCGACACGGCCGTCGAGGCCGCAGGCGCGCGCCCCGTCGATCGTCGCGAATTCGACCACCTCGCGGCAGGTCAGCGGCACGTGGTCGAGCGGTTCGCCCCGTTCGACCGCCGCGGCGTGGTCGAGGCCGCGCTGCGTCCCGATCAGCGAGCGCATCGCGCCGAACATGTGGCCGCCGTTGGAGGAGCAGACGTCGATCGAGATCGTCGGTCGGATCCCCGCCTTCAAGAGGCGTCCCGTGGCGGGCCGGCCGTGGCCCATCTGCAGCTCGATGTCGGGGGAGCAGGACGCGGTGCCACCGGTGTCGGCGATCATCGCCAGCTCGTCGTCACCGACCGCGTTGCAATGGACGTAGGTGACGTCGTCGCCCATCAGCCCTTCGGCGTGCAGCCAGGCGAGCGGCCGGTCCTTCGCCATCTCGCCGTTGCCGACGTGGACGGTGATCCGCAGGCCGAGGTCGCGGGCCAGCTCGTAGTCGGTGAGCGTCACCTCCTTCGTCGCGATCTCCGGCCCGCGCAGCGCCATCGCCATCGTCACCAGGCCATCGTCACCCGGGAAGTGCTCGGCACGGACGCGGCGGGCGTCCTCGGGGTGCGGCACCGCGTTCGGCACGACGTCCCACTGTGGCGCGCCGCCGCCGTGGGCGAAGACGGCGCGGGCACCGGACTCCTTCAGCCCCGCGACCGCGGCGTCGGCGTGCTCGGGGGTGGCGAGATTGTGGGACCAATCGAGCAGCGTCGTGATCCCCGAGTCGAGCGCCTCGACCGTCCCCAACAGGTTGCCGATATAGGTGTCTTCGGGACGGAAGTGGCCGGAGAGGCCCGAGTGCAGGCCGGTCATGTACTGGCCGAGGGTCCAGTCGCAGGCG
>DASZUH010000435.1:0-2370 GCA_035547715.1 Solirubrobacterales bacterium | reverse complement strand
AGGGACGGGAGGAGGTGCGGGCTCCCGTCACGATCCCGCGAGGAACGTCACGGGTCCACATCGGGCGGAGGGACGTCCGTGCACTTGTGCCCCCCATGGGCGGCACAAGTGCATGGACGTCGTGGCGGTGATGTGGAGGTGGGACGGGACCGTGACGTCCCCTGGGCCTTCGTCACGGAACCTGCGCCGACGGCCGCTGGCCGGCGACGGGCGTGGTTCCCGGGGGAAGGTCACGGGGACGGGAGGAACTTCACGCTTCCGTGACGGTCCCGCCCGGTTCGTCACGGATCCTCATGCCTTCGGTCACGTCCGCCGGGGGTCGGGACCAACCTGTCGCCTTTGGTAGCCCAGAGGGCGTCCAAAGGCGACAGGTTGACGGCCGGGGCCCGGGAGGTTGGGAGGAGGCGTGACGTTTCATGGGTCTTCGTCACGGAACCCGCGCCTTCGTGGCGGATCATGCGCTTTTCCCGACGACACGCACACGTCCGCCCGCCCCACGTCACGAACCCTCGCACCTCTCCCCACGGACCCGGCCATCTCGGTGGCGGCCACAACCGGCCAGGGCCGCCACCGAGATGGCCGGACGCACCTCGGACGGCCGCCAGCTCTGGGACAGCCGCCCGCTCCGGCCCCCGGGTCGCCGCCCCCGGGCGCCAGCTTCCGCCCCGCCGGCCCTCAACCCGCCCGCAACTGGGCGCGCTTGACCTTGCCGCTGGTCGTCTTCGGCAGCTCGTCGACGAAGTCGACGATGCGGGGGGCCTTGTAGGGGGCGGTCTCGGTGCGGCAGTGGTCCTTGAGCTCCTGGATGAGCTCGGGGCTCGGCTCGCGGTCGCGGACGACGACGATCGCGCGGACGACGCTGCCGCGCTCGGGATCGGGGGCGGCGACCGCGGCGGCCTCGACGACGGCGGGGTGGGAGAGGAGCGCGGCCTCGACCTCGGTCGGGCCGATCCGGTAGCCGGAGGAGCTGATGATGTCATCGCCCCGACCGGCGAAGAAGAGGAAGCCTTCGTCGTCTTCGGTGACCAGGTCGCCGGTCGGCCACCACTCGCCTTCGAAGCGCTCGCCGTCGAGATAGTGGGAGAAGAAGGTGGGGGAGGAGGCGGCGCGCAACTGCAGCTCGCCGTCCTCGATCCGGACCTCCATGCCGGGGAGCGGCCTGCCCATCGAGCCGCGGCGGACCGGCTCGCCGACGAGGTTGGCGGTGACCTGGCCGGTCTCGGTCTGGCCGTAGCCATCGGCCGGCTCGAGGCCGGTCGCCTCCTGCCAGGCGGCGATCGTCTCGGGGTCGAGCGGCTCGCCCGCGGAGACCATCCGGCGCAGGGCGGGGAGGGGGCGCAGCGTCGTGCGGCGGGCGAGCATCCGGTACTCGGTCGGCGCCTGGCAGAGGACGTTGACGCCGAGCGCCTCGGCGAGGTCGAGCCGCTCCGCCGGGTCGAAGCGGCCGGCGTGGATGACCGCCGCGGCGCCGGTCAGCCAGGGGGCGAGGAAGACGTTGCGCGCCGACTTCGACCAGCCGGTGGCGGTCGTGCACCAGGCGAGCTCCCCGGGGCGCGAGCCGAACCAATGCTCCGCCTGCACCCGCTGCCCGAACAGGTAGCGGTAGGCGTGGACGACCCCGCGCGGGTCGCCGGTCGTGCCCGAGGTGAAGACGATCAGCGCCGGGTCCTCGGCGTCCATGTCGGCGACGACGACCGGGGTCTCCTGCGGCTGGTCCTCGTCGAGCACGTAGCCGACGTCGGCCATCGTCATCGTCGGCACGCCGTCGGGCAGCTCGCCGAGCAGCCGTTCCTCGCCGACGCAGAGGGCCGGGTTCGCGGCCGCCACCCGCAGCTCCAGGTCATGGCGGCGCAGCTGCGTGTTGCAGGGCAGCGCCACCGCGCCCATCCGCCAACAGGCCAGCAGGGTCAGCACCCACTCGATCCGGTTGCCGACCAGCGTCATCACCACGTCACCGCGCCTCACCCCGCGCGCCGCGAACGCCCCCGACAGCCCCGCCGAGGTGGCGATCATTTCGCCGAAGTGCCATTTCCGCATCCGCGCCTCCGCGTCCACCTCGACGATCCCCAGCCGCGAGGCCGGCGACGGCTCCATCAGGTCATCGATGACGTTCACGCGCCGGAGTCTTTCGGAAACGCGCGCCGGGCGGCGCCGTCCTGTCAGTGGCGCCGGCAGTGCTTCGGGACGTGCTTCTCCGCCGGGGTCCTGAAGGTCCGGTCGCCGCCCAAGGCGCGTCCGCCGGGGCCGTAGGCGACGATCTCGTAGTGGTAGGTCGTATGCGGGCAGAGGTCGAGGATCGGTTCTTCGATCGTCGCCGCTCCTTCTCCG
The DNA here is from genome assembly GCA_035547715.1 of Solirubrobacterales bacterium. Taxonomy (GTDB): domain Bacteria; phylum Actinomycetota; class Thermoleophilia; order Solirubrobacterales; family 70-9; genus VAYN01. The sequence goes on along the minus strand of DASZUH010000435.1, from coordinate 42 downwards.
GCCTCGAAGGGAAATTCAGGGAGGAAGGTCTTGTGGCCGTAC
>DASZUH010000434.1:0-4899 GCA_035547715.1 Solirubrobacterales bacterium | reverse complement strand
GTGGCGGTCACAACCTGCCGGGGCCGCCACGAGACGCCCGGGACGCACCTCACCCGGCCGCCGCGGCCGCGAAGCACAGCCCCACCCCGCCCGATCAGCCACCAGGCGGCGAGCTTTCGACCCCCACCGCCGCCTCTTCGTGGCGCTTCACGCGCGCCATCAGGTTGCGGCGCAGGACGAGGTAGGCGACCAGCGAGGTGAGGAGGTAGACGACGCCCACGAGGATCAGGACGCCGCGGGCGCCGGAGATGAGCGCGGCGAGGATCGCGATGATCACGATGCCGACGATGGTCGAGGTCAACACGAAGCGAAGGGTCGCCTCGACCTGGCGGCGCAGCAGGACGTTTTCGTCAACCGGATCCGACATCCGGGCAGCCTAGCCGCGCGCCGCTAGTGGTGCGCGATGACGCGGTCGATGATGTTGTACTCCTTCGCCTCGTCCGCGCTCATGAAGTAGTCACGCTCGGTGTCTTTGGTGACCTTTTCGAAGTCCTGGCCGGTGTGGTGGGCGATGATCTCGTCGAGCCGCCGGCGGACGTCGATGATCTCTTTGGCGTGGATCTCGATGTCGGTCGCCTGCCCCTGGAAACCGGCGGAGACCTGGTGGATCAGGATCTTCGAGTTGGGGAGCGCCATCCGCTTGCCGGCGGCGCCGCCCGCGAGCAGCAGCGCGCCCATGCTCATCGCGATCCCGACGCAGATGGTCTGCACGTCGGGTTTGATGAACTGCATCGTGTCGTAGATCGCCAGGCCCGCGTACACCGACCCGCCGGGCGAGTTGATGTAGAGGCTGATGTCCTTGTCGGGATCCTCCGACTCCAGGTGCAGGAGCTGGGCGACGATCAGGTTGGCGATGTCATCGTTGACCGGCGTGCCGAGGAAGACGATCCGCTCGCCGAGCAGGCGCGAGTAGATGTCGAAGGCGCGCTCGCCGCGCGACGTCTGCTCGACCACCATCGGGATAAGAGGGCTCATGATGCGGTGACTCTACTGATCAGTCGTCGCCGGGAGTCCACAGTTTTTTCGCGGGCTCCCGGTCGGCATCCGCGGCGGGCTCCTCGGCCTCCGCGAGCGGGATCGGCTTCGCCGCCTCGGTGATCAGCTCGATCGCTTTCTGGGCCAGTAGGTCCTCTTCGATCATCGCGTCGCGCCCGTTCTCGCGCAGCCGCGCCAGCAGTTTCTCCGGCGTCGTCCGTTCGTGTTCGGCGGTGTGCGCGAGCGCCTCGACCATTTCCTCGTCGGAGATCTCGATTCCCTCGGCCTCCGCGATCGCGGTCACCACGGCCTCGCGGGCCAGCTCCTTCTTTGCGTCAGGCTTCGATTCCTCGATCAGCTCGTCGCGGGTTTTCCCCTGCATCTGCAGGAACATGTTGGGGTCCATCCCCTGCCCGGCGAGCTGCCGTTCCATCCGCTCCCAGCGTTCGGTCGCCCGCGCGGTGACGATCTCGTCGGGGATCTCCACGGTGGCGTTGGCGACCGCCGCGTCGACCGCGGCAATGCGGAAGTCTTCCTCGGTGCGGCTGTTCAGCGCCTTGCCGACTTTCTCGCGGATGTCGGCGCGCAGCTCCTCCAGCGTGTCGAACTCGGAGGCGTCGGAGGCGAAGTCGTCGTCGAGCTCCGGCAGGACTTTCTCCCGCACCTCCTTCACCTTCACCTTGAAGAGCGCCGGTTTGCCCGCCAGTTTCGGTTCGCCCGGGTACTCCTCGGGGAAGGTCACGTCGACCTCGACTTCATCGCCGGGCCTGGCGCCGACGAGCTGATCCTCGAAGTCGTCGATCAGCTGGTTCGAGCCGAGCGCCAGCAGGTAGTCGTCGGACTTGCCACCCTGGAAGGCCTGGCCGTCGACGAAGCCCTCGAAGTCGATCAGCACCGAGTCGCCTTTCTCGGCGGCGCGGTCGACCGGCTCGAGCCGCGCGAAGCCCTCGCGGATGCGATCGATCTCGGTGTCGATGATCTCCTCGTCGACCTCTTTGTCGTCGCGCCCGACCTCGAGCCCTTTGTACTCGCCGAGCTCGGCCTGCGGCCGCACCCCGACCTCGAATTTGAAGGTCAGCGGCTCGCCCTGCTGCTCGGGGGTGGAGACGATGTCGATGTCGGGTTCGCCGATCGGCGTCACGCCCGCGTCGAGGAGCGCCGCTTCGTACCACTCGGGAAGCGCGTCGCGGATCGCTTCGGAGAGGACGGCGGCGAAGCCCATCCGTTGGATCACCAGGCTCGGCGGCGCCTTGCCTTTGCGGAAGCCGGGCAGGCGAAGTTCGCGCGCCATCGCGCGGGCGGTGCGGTTGGCGGCGCGCTCGACGTCCTTGGGCTCAACCTCCGCCTGGACCTCGACACGTGATTCGGGAAGCTCTTTCAGAGTCGTCTGCATCGTCGGCTGACCCTAGCGGGAGCGCGCTGCGAGCGGCTTTTCGCGGGCCTCGGGTCAGCCGCGCGCCCGCCACATCGTCCAGGCGGCGGCGGTGAAGTCGATCGCGAAGGCGAAGCCGCGGCCGAGCGCCCCGGTGACGAGCCACGCGCGGGCGCGGTCGAATACCGAGAATGACGCCGAGCGACTGCCCATCGGCCAGAGCCTAAGCGGTCACGCGGCCTTGTTACCTTGCCGCGATGCCGAGCAGCATTCCCCATCCCCACACCGCGCCCGCCGCCGGCCCCGGCGCGACCCAGAAGTTCCCGCCGATCGCGGGCTACGGCTTCCTCTCCGACTGCCATACCTCGGCGCTCGTCTCCTACGCGGGCACGGTCGAGTGGCTCTGCATCCCGCGCTTCGACTCGCCCAGCATCTTCGGCGCGATGCTCGACCGCGACGCCGGCCACTTCACCCTGCGGCCGAGGGGCGTGATCGTCCCGATCAGCCGGCGCTACATCCCCGGCACGCTGGTGATCGAGACGACCTGGGTCACCGACACCGGCTGGCTGCTCGTCCACGACGCGCTCTCGATCGCCTCCTGGACGCCGACCGAAGGCACGCCGATCGTCTCCCACCAGTCCGACCAGTCGCTGCTGCGGACGGTCACCTGTATCGACGGCGAAGTCGACATCGAGATGGAATGCCGGCCGCGCTTCGACTACGGGCGGGGCGAGGCGACCTGGGGCGAGCCGGGCGGCGGGGCGGCGATCGCGAGCGGCCCGGAAGGCACCGAGGTCGAGATGCGCAGCGACCTGGCGATGAGCGTCGACGGCGACACCCTGCGCGGGGCGAAGACCCTGCACGACGGCGAAAGCGCCTACTGCGCGCTGAACTGGGGCGAGATGGAGACGCGCGGGCCGCGGAGCGCGCCGGAGGCGCAGGAGCGGCTCGACCTGACCGACGACTTCTGGCGGCTCTGGCTGCGCCACGGCGAATTCCCCGACCACCCCTGGCGGATCCACCTGCAGCGCTCGGCGCTGGTGCTGAAGGGCCTGACCTACAACCCGACCGGGGCGATCGTCGCCGCGCCGACCACCTCGCTGCCGGAGACGCCGGGCGGCGAACGCAACTGGGACTACCGCTACAGCTGGATCCGCGACTCGACCTTCAGCCTCTGGGCGCTGCACACGCTCGGCTTCGACCAGGAGGCGCGCGACTTCATGCGCTTCATCCTCACCGTCTGCCGGGACCATCCCGAACTGCAGATCATGTACGGGATCGGGCACGAGCGGGAGCTGACCGAGACGACCCTCGACCACCTGTCCGGCTACGAGGGGGCGCGGCCGGTGCGGATCGGCAACGAGGCCTACGGTCAGCGCCAGAACGACGTCTGGGGCGCGCTGATCGACTCCGTCTACCTGCACGAAAAAGCGCTCGCCGGGAGCGGCTCGGAAGCCGACCGCGAGCTGATCCGCCACCAGGTCGAGAAAGCGATCGAGTGCTTCCCGCTGCCCGACCAGGGGATCTGGGAGTCCCGCGGCGGGCCGCAGCACTACGTCTCCTCCAAGGTCAGCATGTGGGTGGCGGCGGACCGGGGCGCGCGGATGGCGCGCGAGGCCGGCCGCGGCGACATCGCCGAACTGTGGCAGGCGAAAGCCGACGAGTTCCATGAGGAGATCTGCGCGAAAGGGTGCCGCGACGGGATCTTCCGCCAGCACTACGACACCGACGCGCTCGACGCGTCGCTGCTCCTGCTGCCGCTCTACCGCTTCCTGCCCGGGGACGACCCGCGGATCGTCGCCACGGTGGAGGCGATCGCCCACGACCTGACCGAGGACGGCCTCGTCCTCCGCTACCGGACCGAAGAGGTCGACGACGGGCTGACGGGCGAGGAGGGCACCTTCCTGATCTGCTCCTTCTGGCTCGTCTCGGCGCTGTCGGAGATCGGCGAGCGCGAGGAGGCGCGGGCGCTCTGCGAACGGCTGCTGTCGATCTCCGGCGGCCTCGACCTATATGCCGAGGAGATGGACCCCCACACCGGCCGTCACCTCGGCAACTTCCCCCAGGCCTTCACCCACCTGGCCCTGATCAACGCCGTCTCCCACGTGATCGCCGACGAGATCAGCGAGCAAGGCGGCGCCGGCGCCGTCTTCACCGAAATGGGCGGCGTCCACGACAACCTCTAGGCGCTCGCTGATTCGGGGGGCGGCGCAAGCTGTCGCCCGGGGGCGGCAGGCGGCCCGGGGGCGGCGGGCGGCCCGGGGGCGGCGGGCGGCCCGGGGTTGGCGGGCGGCCGAGTTGCGCCCGGCCTTCTCGGTGGCGGCCCTGGCAGGTTGTGGCCGCCACCGAGAAGGCCGGTCCGTGGGGAGAGGTGCGAGGGTTCGTGGCGTGGGGCGGGTGGACGTGCGCGTGTCGCCGGGAAGGAACGCATGATCCGTGACGAAGGCGCGTGATCCGTGACGAAGGACCCTGGAACGTCACGCCTCCTCCCGACCTCCCGGGACCCGGCCGTCTACCTGTCGCCTTTGGTCGCCCTGTGGGCGACCAAAGGC
>DASZUH010000433.1:0-9713 GCA_035547715.1 Solirubrobacterales bacterium | reverse complement strand
CGGCCACAACCTGCCAGGGCCGCCACCGAGAAGGCCGGGCGCAACTCGGACGGCCGCCGCCCCTGGCCGGCCGGCCGCCCGCTCGGGGCGCCAGTTCCAAACCCCCGAGCCCGCTCCCCCCGCCGCCGCGCGAACGACCGTCTAGCCTTCCCCCGATGTCGATCGACACACCGGAGGAGCTGGCGGGGATGCGGGCGGTGGGGAAGGTCGTCGCCGAGGCGATCGCGGCGATGCGGCGGAGCGTGCGGCCCGGCGTGAGCACCGGGGAGCTCGATGCGGTCGCCGGGCGGGTCTTCGAGCAGGCCGGGGCGCGGTCGGGACCGCAGCTCGACTACGGGTTCCCCGGCGTCACCTGCATCAGCGTCAACGACGAGGCCGTCCACGGGATCCCCGGCAGGCGGCGGCTGCGCGACGGCGACCTGGTCAAGCTCGACGTCACCGCCGAGCTGAACGGCTTCTACGCCGACGCCTGCGTCTCGGTCCCGGTCGGCAAGGCGCGCCCGGAGGACCTGGAGCTGGTCGGCGCCGCCGAGGCGGCGCTCGCCGACGGGATGAAGGCCGCCCGCGCGGGCGCCCCGCTGAACGCGATCGGCACCGCGGTCGAGGCGACCGTCGGCGCGCGCGGCCACTCGGTCTGCCGGGAACTGATCGGCCATGGCATCGGCCGCCGGATCCACGAACCGCCGGACGTCCCGAGCTACCGCGTCCCCGAGCTGACCCAGCCGCTCACCGAGGGGCTGGTGCTGACGATCGAGCCGATCATCGCGGCCGGCTCCGGCTGGGTCCGCGACGCCGGCGACGGCTGGACGATGCGCACCACCGACGGCACCACCTCGGCCCACGTCGAGCACACGATCGTCATCACCAAGGGCGACCCGATCGTCCTCACCGTCGCCTGACGGACGCGACGATCGCGCCGGACGCCTCCGGTCGTCCTGGCGCCAAGATCGTCCGGCGAAGGCGGGCCGGCGTTCCCGGGTCGCCACAATCGATGCATGAGCCTCCTTTCCTGCATCGGCCTCTTCGCCGCGGTGGTGGCGACCTGGATCGCGGTCTCCGGGCCGGGTGAGGCGGCGCTCGTCGGCGCGGGCACCGTCGCCGCGCGCGGCGAGGAAGCGATCGCGCCGATCCTCGTCATCGCCTTTCTCGGCACCTTCGCCGGGAGCCTCGCCGCCTACTGGCTCGGCCGCGCCGGCGGCCGCCGCCTCCTCCTCTTCCCCGGCCCGCTCCTCGCCTGGCGGACCCGCCTCCTGCTCCGCAGCGAGGGCCTGGTCCGGCGGCGCGCCTTCCTCGCCTCCCTCCTCGGGCCCGGCTGGCTGGCGGGCATCAACGAGGTCCCGGCGCGGCCGTTCATCGCCGGCAGTGTCCTCTCGGGCCTGATGTGGACGCTGACGATCGGGCTCGGCGCCTTCTTCGTCGGCCCGTCGCTGATCGCCCTCTACGACGACGTCGGCCGCTGGGCGACGATCGGGGCGCTGAGCGCCGGCGCCGCCGCCGCGCTCTTCGTCTACCACCGCCGCATCCGGAACGCGCCGCGGACGAAGGGCGCCGCGCCGAGCCGATCCTCGCTGCCGCCCCAAGCCGAGCGGTGACCCGCCCGGCCGGTTGAGCCGCAAGCCGGCGCGGGCCCGCGCCTCCGCCCGGTCAGGCAGGCCGGTCGACGCGGGCGGGCGCCGGCAGCGCCTCGCGCAGCGCGGCGAGGAAGCGCGCGATGTCGGCCTCGGTCAGTTGGCCCATCGTGCCGATCCGGACCGTCGCGCCGAGTCGCGCCTGGGTCGCGTAGACGACGAAGCCCGCCGCCTTCAACGCGTCGTGCAGGTGCTCGTAGGTGACGCCGTCGGGCAGGTGGGAGACGGTCACCGCGCCGGAGGCCTCGCCACTCTCCAGGAGCGGCCGGAAGCCGAGGTCGGCAAGCCCGGCCCGCAACTCCTCCGCCCGCCTCGCGTAACGCGCGGTCCGCGCCGTCACCGTCTCGGCGAGCGTCAGGTCGAGCGCCCGCTCGAAGGCGAAGGCGATCTGCACGGCGGGCGTGAACGCCGGCGCGCCGAGGTCTTCCTGGGCGAGGAAGTGGCGCGAGAGGTCGAGGTAGTAGCCGCGCGGCGGCCACCCGGCGAGGCCGCGCAGCAGCGGCTCCGGCGCGCAGACGAAGCTCATCCCCGGCAGGCCCTCGAGGCACTTGTTGGCGGTCCCGACACACCAGTCGACGCCGTCGAGGCGGACGTCGAGCGCCTCGCTGCCGAGGCTGCTGATCGCGTCGACCGCGAGCGAGGCGCCGTGGCGACGGCAGATCTCCCCGATCTCGCGCAGCGGATTCAGCATCCCGGTGCTGGTCTCGTGGTGGACCATCGCGACGTGGGTGATCGACCGGTCGGCGGCCAGCGTCGCCTCGATCGCCGCGAGGTCGAGCGGGCTCGCCCACGCGAACGCGAGGCGACGCAGCGGCAGCCCGAGCGCGGTCGCGATCTCCGCCAGCCGCACCCCGTAGTGGCCGTTCTCGAGCACCAGCACCTTGCCGTCCGGCGGCACGATCGAGCCCAGCGTCGCCTCCAGCGCCGCCGTCCCGGAGCCGGTCAGGAGCACCCCCCGGTGCTCCGGTCCGCCGCCGCAGACGGCGACGACCTTGGCGCGGATGCGGTCGATCAGCGCCGCCACCTCGGGCTCGCGATGGCAGACGTCGGGGAAGCCGAGCGCCGCGCGGACGTCCGGGTGGACGTTGACCGGCCCCGGGTTCAGGAGGACGGCGGGCGCCGGCGCCGGCGCGTACCGAACGGTGCTCTGCGGTGCGCTCATAGCGATTCCGTGTAGATCCTTCGCATCAGGTCCCGGTCGATCGCGTCGATCGGGTCGTTGTCGACGTTGCCGCTGACCCCGTCGAGGCAGCGCTCGACCCCGGCGGCGGGGAAGTCGTGGGCGCGGAGCCCGCCGCCGAGCCCGAGTTCCTCGATCACCGCTTCGCCCGCGACCGCGACGTCCGCGCAGCCGAGCAGCTCGGCGACCCGGTCGAAGCGCCCGGGCGCGTAGGGGTAGGCGGCGCGCAGCCAGGCCGGATAGAGCGCCGCCAGACCGCGCCCGTGCGAGAGGTGGAACCCCGGCACCGAGCCGGTCGCCTGCTGCAGCCGGTGGGGCAGGCAGGTGCCGGCGGCGGCGACGGCGAGGCCGCCGTAGAGAGCCGCCAGCGAGAGCCGCGCGCGCAGCTCGGCGTCGATCCGGCCCGCGCCGAGCCGGGCGAGCGCCGGCCCGAGCAGCCGCAGGGCGCGTTCGGAGACGATCTCGGTGAGCGGGTTGGCGCGCCTGGCGACGTAGGTCTCGACCGCGTGCGTGAGCGCGTCGAAGCCGGTCTCGGCGGCGACCTCGAACGGCATCGAGGCACTCAGGCCGGGATCGACGACGGCGATGTCGGGGAAGACGTCGGGGCCGCGGATCCCCGCTTTGAAGCCCTTGACGACGTCGGTGACGATCGCCCCCCTGGTCACCTCGGCGCCGCTGCCGGCGGTGGTCGGGATCGCCAGCACCGGCAGGGACGCCTCGTCGTGGTCGAGGGTGGCGCCGATCGCGTCGGCGACCGCGGGGAGCGCGATCGCCACGCTCGCGGCCTTCGCCGCATCGAGGGCGCTGCCGCCGCCGAGGCCGACGAGGAGGTCGCAGCCCTCGCCGCGACAGAGGTCGAGCGCCGCCTCGACCTCGTCGGAGCGCGGGTCCGGCGAGACGTCGTCGAAGACGACGACCTCGACGTCCGCGTCGCGAAGCGAGCGGATCACGCGATCGAGGATCCCGTGCCTGCGCATCGCGGTGCGGCCGCAGACGAGCAACGCCCGCCGGCCGAGCCGCGCGCCGCAGGCGCCGATGCGCGCGACCGCGCCGTCGCCGAAGACGATCTCGGTCGGGTTGCCGTAGTCGAAGGCAGGCGTCGTCATCGGCCCGCCCTCGCCTTCGCCAGTGCTTCGACCGCCGCGCACCGGCCGGTGGTCAGGTAGACCAGCGCCGCGCCGCCGCCGGACGAGGTCGGACCAGCCCACGGCAGCTCGGCGGCGGTGTCGCCGCCGAGCAGAAGCGAGGTCGACCCGGCGCCGGCGCGGGCTCCGAGCAGCGCCTCCGGCGCGCGGCGGAAGCCGGCCCTGGCGAGCGAGGGCGGACCGGCGAGCAGGAAGCGGGTCGCGCGGCCGACCCGCGCGATCGTCGCCGGGTCGGGCTCGAAGTCGACGATCGCCCGGCCGGCGGGCACCGGGGCGTCGGCCGGGATCGAACGCGCCGCCGCGGGGCCGGCGCCGGGCGGCGCGACGATCAGCCGCGCGGGCCAGGCGACCGCGGCGCGCGGCCCGCGTCCGAGCGCGTCGAGCGTCGCGCGGGCGGCGGGCGCGCACTCGCCGAGCGCCGACTCGCCGACCTCCTGCCCGCGGGCCGCGAGCAGCGCGTTCAGCACCGCGCCGGCGGGGACGACCAGGTCGTAGGCGCGGGCGAGGCCGACCAGGCCGGGGTCGATCTTCTCGCGCTTGGTCCCGCCGAGGACCGCGACCGAGAGGCCGCCCGGCTCGGCGCCCGCCCACGGGGCGAGCGCGTCGAGCTCGCGGGCGACGCTGTCGGCGACCCAGCCCGGAAGTCGGCGGACCAGGCCGACGTTCGAGGCGTGGGCGCGGTGGGCCTTCGAGAAGCCGCCGAGCGCGACCCTCTCGCCCAGCCCGGCGAGCCGCTCGACCAGCCGCGGGTCGCACTCTTCCTCGCCCGCCAGGAGGCGCGTGTTGCCGACCAGCGCCGGCTCGCCGGGGCCGAGCTCCGCGACCCGGCGCGCGGTCTCCGCGGCGAGCGGGTCGGCCAGGTAGGGAACCGGCACGCCGAGGCGCTCTTCGAGGTAGGGCACGAGGAACCCGAGCGGGCGGGCGGTGCCGGCGCGATGGCTGCCCTGGTGCGCCAGCACCGCCACCCGCGCGCCCGCCCCGAGGAGCCGCAGCAGGTCGGCGAGCTCGCAGTCGACCCGCGCGGTCGCGGCGAGGCCGGGGTCGACGTTGAAGCCGGCCGAGTAGATCCAGCGCTCGCCCGCCGCCAGGGGCGCGTCGCGCAGAAGCGGCGCCCCGGCGATCGCCGGCGGCGGCTGCGGCCCGGTCGTGGCAGGCGCCGTCATAGCCCGTAGTGGCGCAGGCCCGCGCGCTCGTCGAGGCCGAGCATCAGGTTCATGTTCTGGATCGCCGAGCCCGCCGCCCCCTTGCCGAGATTGTCGATCGTCGCGACCAGCTTGACCAGCCCGCGGTCGGCGTCGACGTCGAGCCCGAGGTGGCAGAAGTTCGAGCCGAGCACCTCGCGCACCGAGGGGTAGATCGAGTAGTCCTTATCGGTCGCGCCGCCGCGCCGCTCGAGGTCGTTGACCTGGACGAAGAACTCGCCCGCGTGACCGGCGCCGAAGAAATCGAGGTAGAGGTCGAGGAGCTCCTCGCGCGAGGGAACCGCGGCCGGGTCGACGGCCACCGTCGCGCCGAGCTGGATGCCGCGGGCGAAGTCGCCGTGGGCGGTGCTGAGGCTGACGGTCACGGCGCCGCCCGCCTGCTCGCCGAGGCGGTCTTCCAGCTCGGGGCCGTGGCGGTGTCCCGCGAGGTTGTACGGGAGCATCGAGCCGAAGGCGGCCGCGTGCATGACCTCGCGCCGCGGCGCGCCGCCGGCTCCGGAGGTGCCGTTGACGGCGGCGACGTGGACGGGGCCCTCCGCGCGGGTGAGCCCGCTCCGCAACAGCGGCGCCATCGCCAGCGTCGCCGCGATCACGTAGCAACCGGGATTGGCGACGAGGCGGGCGGCGCGGATCCGCTCCCGGTTCAGCTCGCTGACCCCGCAGGCGGCCTCGGCGAGCAGCTCCGGCGCCGCATGCCCGCGCCCGTAGACGTCACGGTAGGCGTCGGCGGCGGCGAAGCGGAAGTCCGGGCCGAGGTCGACGACCGCGACCCCGGCGGCGAGTAGCGCCGGCGCCAGGTGCATCGCCTCGCCCGCGGGCAGGCAGAGGAAGGCGACGTCGAGGTCGCCCGGCGCGGCGGCGAGCGCCTCCGGATCGGCGAACTCGAGGCCGCTGCCGGCGAGGTTCGGGTGGATCCGCTCGAAGGCCTCCTCGCCGCGCGAGGTCGGCACGATCCCACCGACCTCCGGATGGCCGAGCAGGAGTCGGCACACCTCGCCCCCGGCGAACCCGGCGGCGCCGAACACGGCGGCGCTCAACCCGGCCGCGCTCATCGACCCGCCCCCGAGCGCGCCCCGACCTCGATCAGGATCTTCCCCGCGCGCGAGCGACCCGAGTCCATCATCCTCATCCCGGCATCGAGCTCCTCGAGGGCCAGCCGGTGGCTCACCATCGGCAGCGGGTCGACCAGGCCCGCCGCCAGCCAGTCGATCACGTCTTCGATGTCCTGGCCGCCGCAGAGCGCCGAGCCGAGCAGCGCCAGTTCGCCCCCGACCAGCGCGTTCAGCGGCAGGCCCGCCGCCCGGTGGAAGTAGCTGACCGCCACCACCGCCCCGCCCCGCCGCGCCAGCGCCGCCGCGTCGTCGAAGACCTCCGGGTAGTCGCAGGCGACGACCACCGCGTCGGCGCCGCCGCCCGGCAGCGCGCGCCGGGCCCGCGCCACGCCGTCGCCGGGCGCCGCGTTGACGAAGGCGTCGGCGCCGAGTCCGCGGGCGACCGCGCCCGGCTGCTCGCGGACGTCGACGCAGACGGTGCGGATCCCGAGTCGGACGGCGGCGACCAGGCAGCAGAGGCCGATGTTGCCGGTGCCGAGGATGACCAGGTTGCGGGCGCCGCGACGGGCCGCGATGCGCACCGCGTGGAGGCCGACCGAGAGCGGCTCGACCAGCGCGCCGGCGGCCCAGTCGACCGACGCCGGCAGGACGAAGGCCATGTTCTCGCGCAGCACCACGAACTCGGCGAACGACCCGTCCCAGCCTTCGTGGTTCAGCGTCGCCTTCGCCTCGCAGAGCTGGATCTCACCGGAGATGCACATCCGACAGCGCTCGCAGGGGGAGAAGGAGGCGGCGCAGACGCGGTCCCCCGGCCGCAGCCGGGTCACCCCCGGCCCGACCTCGACCACCGTGCCCGAGAGCTCGTGCCCGAGCACGCCGGGAGCGACCTTGTAGGGATGGGTGCCCCGGTAGACGGCGAGGTCCGAGCCGCAGATGCCCGTCGCCATCACCGCGACCAGGACCTCGTCCGGGCCGGGCCGCGGGATCGGCAGGCGCCGGCGGAGCACCGATCGATCGGCCTCCAGCACCATCGCGTCCATCGTCCGCTCGGCGAGCGCGGGCATCGTCAGCAGACCCGCGTCGCGACCCGACCGCCGGCCAGGTCGAGTTCGATCGACGCGACCACGATCTCCCCGATCCGCCGCTGCGCGCCCTCGGTCATCGCGCCGATGTGGGGGGTGACGACGACGTTGTCGAGCGCCGCCAGCGGGGTCGGGCGGCCCTCGGTGACGACCACGTCGAGCGCCGCGCCGGCCAGGTGGCCGTCGCGGAGCGCGGCCCGGAGGGCGTCCTCGTCGACGACGCCGCCGCGGGAGACGTTGACCAGGAACGCGCCCGGCCGCAGCCGCGCCAGGGCGCGGGCGTCGATCAGGTTCCGCGTCCGCCCGGTCAGCGGCACGACGACGCAGAGCGCGTCGGCCCGCGCCAGCACCGCGTCGAGCCCGAGCAGCTCGACCCCCTCGGCGGCGAGGATGCGGCGGCGCTCCTCGCTCGGCGCGGCGACCGCGGCGACCACCCGCATCTCGAAGGCGAGCGCGCGGCGGGCGATCAGCGAGCCGATCGCGCCGAGGCCGACGATCCCGAGCGTGCCGCCGGCGAGCTCCTGGCCGACCAGCTCCGCCTTGCGCCACTCGTCACGCCGCACGCCGGCGGCGGCGAGGGGGATCCGGCGGGCCACCGCGAGCAGCAGGCCGAAGGCGAGCTCGGCGACGCTCCCGGCCGACTGCGCGGGGACGTTGAAGACGTGGATCCCGGCGCGCCGCGCCGCCGCGACGTCGATGTTGTCGACGCCGACCCCGGCGCGGGCGATCAGCCGCAGCCGCGGCGCCCGTTCGATCAGCTCGGCCGGAACCCGCACGCCACTGCGCAGCACCAGGACATCGACGTCGCCGATCAGCTCGGCGAGCTCCGCGGCCGAGGGGCCGAGGCGGACCTCGACCTCGTGGCGCTCGCGCAGGGCGGCGATCGCCTCGGCGTGCAGCGGGTCGACGATCAGCACGCGCGCCGCGCGCCCGTCCGCGGCCGCCCCGGGCCGCTCCTCGCTCAGGGCTGCAGTCGCCGGTGGGCCCATCTCGTCCCCGCCTTCGCGTATTCGAGGCGCCGGTGCAGGCGGTCGGCGCTCCCGTGCCAGAACTCGATCCGCTCGGGCAGGAAGCGGTACCCGCCCCAGCCCCGCGGTCGGAGCAGGTCGTCGCCGGCCTCGGCAAGCCGCTCGGCCTCGCTCCGCAACACCTCGTCGTCGACCAGCGGCTCGCTCTGGCGGGAGGCGACGGTGGTCGCCCGCGCCGCCCGCGGGCGCTCGGCGAAGAGCCGGTCCGACTCCTCCTCGGCGATCCGCTCCACGGTGCCGGCGAGGTTCACCTGCTGCAGCGTCTCGCGCCAATCGAGGGTCGCCGCCGCCCGCGGCGACGCCTCCAGATCACGGCCCTTGCGACTGCCGTGGTGGGAGGTGAAGAGGAGCTCCGGCTCGACCCCCTTCAGCAGGACCACCCGCGACGACGGCGAGCCCGCCGCGTCGACCGTCGCCAGGGTGATCGCGAGCGGCTCCCGGACGTAGAGGCTCCGCGCCGTCGCCACCCATTCGGCCAGCAGCCGCAGCGGATCCGCCGGCGGCGCCGCGAACTCGGGCAGCTCCAGCGTCGCGTCGCCGGTAAGGGTCTCGGTCACACCCACACTGTTCATGCTCCGCCCCCGCAGTCCACTTTAAAGTTTCACCTTAGAAATCAAGAACGTTCAGCCACCGTCGTACCAAATACAGTACAGTAACTTCGTGACGCACACTGAAACGCTTTCCACACTTACCGTCCTCCCCGACAAGGCTGACCGTTACCTCGGCGAGGTGTTCTTTCGGGAAGCCTGGGAGGAGTGGTCGGCGGCCTGGGGTACCGAGGCCGTCGAGGCCGCCGGCGCCCACGCCGCGATGCTGTTCAAGCCCGACGGCGTGGCGGCGCGGATGATCGACCCGGCGATCGAATTCCTCGCCGAGCACGGCTTCACCCCGGCCGCGGCGATCGCCGTCGACCTCGACCGCGGCACCACGAGGTGGCTGTGGCTCTACCGCTTCAACGTCGCCAGCGTCGACCGGGTGCGCCTGCACGACCTCGTCAACACCGCCGGCCCCGGGCTCCTGCTGGTCCTGCGCGACCGGCATCGCGGCCCCGGCGACATCCCGGCGACGGTGCGGCTGACCGACCTGAAGGGGCCCTCCCGCCCCGAGCGGCGCCGACCCGACCAACTGCGCAGCCGGCTCGGGGTCTCCGATCGGCTGATCAACTTCGTCCACACCTCCGACGAGCCCGCGGACCTGCTGCGCGAGCTGGCGATCCTCGTCGCGCCGGCCGCGCGGCCCGCGCTCTTCGCCGCGCTCGCGGCCGGCGATCCCGGCGCCTGGTCCGCCACCAGGCGCCAGGTCGAAGACGCCCTGCCGCCGCACTCGTTCGACGGCGACGCCGCGGCCGGCCGGATCCGCGCCCAGGCCGAGGCGGCGCTCGCGGCCGGGCCGGCCG
>DASZUH010000432.1:0-3226 GCA_035547715.1 Solirubrobacterales bacterium | reverse complement strand
TACCGGCTGTCGTCGCTTTCCCCGCGGTTGTCGCCCATCATGAAGAAGTAGCCCTTGGGGATCGTGATCGTCCTCGGCATGTTGCAGACCGAGGCGCTGCCGCAGGGGCGGATGTACGGCTCGTCTTTCTTCTCGACCCCGTCGACGACCGGGTGCCCTTCCTTGATCGAGAGCGTGTCGCCGCCGACGGCGACGATCCGCTTGATGAAGTTCTGGCTCGACTCGCGCGGCGTCGGCTGCGGACAGGGCTCGCTGGGCGGCACGTCGACCCCGCACTCCGCCGCCGTCTCCGCCCCTTCGGGCGGGTGGAAGACGACGACGTCACCGATCTTCGGTTCGTGCAGGTCGTAGATGAAGCGGTTGACCAGCACCCGTTGCCCGACGTCGAGCGTCGGTTCCATCGAGCCGGAAGGGATCTGGTAGGGCTTCACCAGCCAGGCCTGGATCGCCAGCGCCAGCCCCAGGGCGAGCGCCACGATGACGACCAACTCGATCAGGCCGCCCGCTTTGCTCTTCGGCTTGGGCAGCGAGAGTTTCAGCCCGCCGAGTCCTCGTCGGAGTCACCGGCCCTGGCCGGCTCCTCGTCCTCGGGCTCATCCGACGCTGCGGTCTCCTCGGTGCTTGCCTGCGCCTCGTTCGGCGTCTCGTCGACGGGCCCCTCCTCCGCCGCGGGTGCCTCCTCCGCCTCGGTCGCCTCGGCAGCGGTCGCCTCGGCCTCCGTCGCCGCGGCGGCGGCCTCGGTCGGGACCTCCTCCGGGACGGCCTCCTCCTGGCTCACGCCCTCGGCGTCGGTCGCGGTCGACTCGGTCGAGTCCACGGGCGCCTTCGAGACCATGTCCTCGTCGATGCCCCAACGGCGCTCGGCGACGCGGGCCGCCTTGCCGATCCGGCCGCGCAGGTAGTAGAGCTTGGCGCGCCGCACGTCACCGCGCGCCGCCACCTCGAGTTTCTCGATCTTCGGCGAGTGCAGGGGAAAGGTCCGCTCGACGCCGACGCCGAAGGACTGCTTGCGGACGGTGAAGGTCTCACGCGCCCCCGAGCCCTGCCGGCGCAGCACGACGCCCTCGAAGACCTGGGTACGTTTGCGGGTACCCTCGATCACCTGGAAGTGGACGCGGACGCGGTCGCCGGGCTCGAAGGAGGGCAGGCCCTTCTTCAGCTGGTCGCGCTCGATGCTGTCGATAACTGAGCTCATGGAAGTCTTGGGTCCTCGGGATCGGGGCGAAGAAAAACCGCCCAGCCCCGGGTCGGGATCCGCGCGGTCGGCGAATGGTAGCTACTCGGCGCCCTTTGCGGCTTTTCGCTCGGCCTCGGCGAACGCCGCCGCCCGTTCGCGGCTGCGCTCCAGCCGCCACTCGCGGATCTTCTCGTGGTCACCGGAAAGCAGCACGTCGGGCACCTTCCAGCCGCGGTGGACCGGCGGCCGCGTGTAGTGCGGGTACTCCGGCATCCCCTCCAGCACCTGGCTGTAGGAGTCCTCGGCGGCGGAGCTCGCGTTGCCGAGCGCGCCCGGCAACTTGCGCATCAGCACGTCGGCGACGACCATCGCCGGCAGCTCCCCCCCGGCCAGCACGTAGCGCCCGATCGAGACCTCGTCGTCGGCGAAGTGCTCGTGGATCCGCTCGTCGAAGCCCTCGTAGCGGCCGCAGAGCAGGGCCACGTGGCGTTCGGAGACCAGCTCGTCGGCGAGCGCGTCGTCGAGCAGCCGCCCGGTCGGCGTCAGCAGCACGATCCGCGGCCGCAGCCCGTCGCCGTAGGCCGCCTGCAGCGCCGCGTCGATGACGTCAACCCGCAGCACCATCCCGGCGCCGCCGCCGTAGGGGGCGTCATCGACCTGGCGCCCGGTCAGCGGGGTCGAGTCGCGGTAGTTGAAGAGCCGCAGCTCGTTGCCTTCCTTGAGCGCGTTCTGTACCGGCCGCTGCGTCTGCAGCCAGTCGAAGGCCTCCGGGAAGAGGGAGAAGATGTCGAGCCGCACGGGGCGGAGTCCCTCTCTGCTCAGTCGAGGATGTCGACGATGACGCGGCGGTCGATCCGCACCGCGGCCGCCTTGGCGATCGTGCGGATCGCGTTGGCGACGCGGCCGCCTTTGCCGATCACGCGGCCGAGGTCGCCGTCGGCGACGCTGATCTCGTAGACCAGGTCACCGTCCTCTTCGAGCTCCTCGACCTCCACGGCCTCGGGGTCCTCGACGAGGGCCTTGACGAGGAATTCGAGCAACTCGGTCATCGCCGGAGGTACGGCTAGCTGCCGTGAGCGGCGATGCCCTTGGTGCGCAGAAGACCGGCCACGGTCTCCGACGGCTGGGCGCCGTGCTCGAGCCAGTGGCGAGCGCGCTCCTCGTCGACCACGATCGTCGAGGGCTCGGTCTGCGGGTTGTACTGGCCGATCGTCTCGATCGTGCGCCCGTCACGGGGAGAGCGCTTGTCGGCGACGACGATCCGCCACACGGGGTTCTTCTTGGAACCCACTCGTCTGAGTCGAATTCGGACTGCCATTGGGCGGGAGACTGTACAGCAAGCGGCGCCTCAGCGCCGCCGGCGTGCCTGCGAACTAGCGGCGCCGAACCTTCGGCCGCGGCGCCTGGCCGCTCATCGCCATCAGTTTCTGCGGGTCCGGCATCTTCCCGTTCGCCATCGAGCGCATCATCACCCGCATCTGGTCGAACTGTTTGACCAGGGCGCGGACCTCCTGCACTTTGGTCCCCGAGCCATCGGCGATCCGTTTGCGGCGGCGGCCTTTGATCAGGTGCGGATCGCGGCGCTCGGCCGGGGTCATCGAGAGGATGATCGCCTCGGTGCGGTCGAGTTGGCGCTCGTCGATGTTCGCGTTCTTCAACTGTTTCATCGCGCCCATCCCCGGCAGCATCCCGAGGATCCCGCTCAGCGGCCCCATTTTGCGGACCTGTTTCATCTGCTTGAGGAAGTCCTCCAGCGTGAACTGGTCCTTTTTCAGTTTCTCCTGGAGCTCTTCGGCGTCTTTCTCGTCGACCTGACTTTCCGCCCGCTCGATCAGGCTGAGCACGTCGCCCATGCCGAGGATCCGCTGCGCCATGCGGTCCGGGTGGAACTTGTCGAAGTCCTCGATTTTCTCGCCGGTCGAGGCGAACATGATCGGCTTGCCGGTGACCGCCTTGACCGAGAGCGCGGCGCCGCCGCGGGCGTCGCCGTCGAGCTTGGTCATCACCACGCCGTCGAACTCGGCCGCCTCGGCGAAGGATTCGGCGACC
>DASZUH010000431.1:0-3935 GCA_035547715.1 Solirubrobacterales bacterium | reverse complement strand
GATCTTCTCGGCGTCGAAGCCGCCGGAGACGACGATCTTCACCCGCTGGTGGCCGGCCGCGTCGAGGCCGTCGCGGACGGCCTGGGCGAGCTCCGGGGTGACGCCGTGGAGGCGGTCGGCGTCGGGACGGCCGGCGAGCGCCACGTCGACGAGCTTCTCCGAGGTGTCGAGCCGCACGCCCCAGAGGTCCTCCCCGAGCGCGTCGGCGACCTTCACCGCCTCCCCCACCGAGTCGTTGTGGAAGTCGACCAGACAGATGATGTGCGAGTGGGCGGCGAAGCGCTTCGCGTAGTCGCGCGCGGCCGCCACGGTGTCGCCGCCGTAGACGGCGATCAAGGCATGCGGGATCGTCCCCGTCCCACGGCCTCCCCACCACGAGGCGTTGGCATCGGTCGAGACGCCGATCGCGCCGGCCACGTGGGCCGCCCAGCCGTCGCCGGTCTGGACCAGCCAGTGGTCATGACGAGCGGGGAAGAAGAGCACCGACTTGCCGTCGGCGGCGTCGACGACGTGGCGGACGTTCGTCATCACCAGCGAGCGCCGCGCCAGCGTGCCGAGGTAGACCGTCTCCAGGTGGGCGAAGAGGCTGTAGTCGCCCTCGATCGTCATCACCGTCTCCCAGGGCTCGATCGGGTCGCCCTCGTGCAGCGCGCCGACCCGCAGCTCCGGCCAGCCGTCCTCCCATGTCCCGTCGCCCCGCCGCCGCCCGGAGCAGAGGCGCAGCACCGCGATCGCCTCGTCGATCCCGCCCAGCAGCCCCTGCCGCCTGGCGAAGACCTGCATCGTCACGCTCGGGTGCCTGCCCTCGGCCTCGAGCAGCTCCTTGGTCAGGGCGAAGTAGGTGTCCGAGTAATAGGAGTCGCGGACTTTCTCGACCGGCAGGCGGAAGACCTCCGGTCGCAGCCGCCCGCGCTCGTCCAGTTCCGGGTCCGGCATCGGCGGATCATGCCGGCCGCCGCGGGAAGGCGGGTCCGGCGCCCGATAGGGTCCGGCGCGTGGGTGTCATCGACGACCTGGTCGCCAACAACGAGGCCTTCGCGGCCGAGCTCGAGGAGCGCCACCTGCCGGTCGAGCCGAGCCGCCGGCTGGCGATCGTCACCTGCATGGACTCGCGGCTCGACGTCTTTGCCGCGCTCGGGCTGGGCGACGGCGAGGCGCACGTGCTGCGCAACGCGGGCGGGGTGATCACCGACGACGTGATCCGCTCGCTGGCGCTCTCCCAGCGCAAGCTGGGGACCCGCGAGGTGATGCTGATCCACCACGACGACTGCGGGCTGCAGAAGGTGTCCGACGACGGCTTCCGCGACGAGCTGCGCGAGGCGACCGGGGTCGCCCCCGCCTTCGCGATCGAGTCCTTCGTCGACGTCGAGGCCGACGTGCGCCAGTCGATCCTTCGGGTCCGCCGCTCCGCCTTCCTCCCCTTTCGCGACTCGGTGCGCGGCTTCGTCTACGACGTCGACACGCACGCGCTGCGCGAGGTCGTGGTCGAGCCGACGCCCGGCGGCGGCGATCCCGATCGCGTCGGCCCGCCCGCCAACCCGCCCGGCGAGGAGGTCGTCTGAGCGTGGCCGAGGTCGCTCCCTACGGGTCCTGGCGCTCGCCGATCGAGCCCGCGGTGATCGCCCGCGGCGGGCGGCGGCTCGGCTTCCCGGCACTGGCCGCCGACGGCGCCGCCTGGTGGCTCGAGGGCCGCGCCGCCGAGGGCGGCCGGAACGCGCTGATGCGGCGCCCGGCTGGCGGCGAGCCCGAAGAGGTGACGCCGGCCGGGGCCAACGTGCGCACCCGCGTGCACGAGTACGGTGGCGGCGCCTGGAAGCTGCTCGCGCCGGAGCTGGTCGTCTACGTCGACTTCGCCGACCAGCGCGTCTACCGGCTCGAGCTCGGCGGCGAGCCGATCGCGATCACGCCCGAGCCGGACGAGCCCGCGGGACTGCGCCACGCCGACTTCGAGCTCTGCCCGGACGGGGAGACGCTCTTCTGCGTGCGCGAGGTGCACGGCGGCGACGCCGAACCGGTGAACGAGATCGTGATGCTGCCGCTCGACGGGTCGAAGCCCGCCGAGGTGGTCGCCGCGGGCCACGACTTCTACTCCTCGCCGCGGGTCTCGCCGGACGGGCTCTGGCTCGCCTTCCTCTGCTGGGACCACCCGCATATGCCCTGGGACGGCACCGAGCTGTGGGTGACGCCGGTCCGCGACCCGGGCTCGGCGCGGCCGCTCGCCGCCGGCGAGCGCGAGTCGGTCTTCGCCCCCGCCTGGGACAGCCACGACCGCCTGCGCTGGGCGTCCGACCGCGACGGCTGGTGGAACCTCTACCGCACGGTCGCCGACCTCGGCGCGCCCGACGCGGCCGAGGACCTGCCGCCGGTCGAGCAGCTGAGCGCCGAGCGGGCCGACCTCGGCCACCCGCAGTGGCTCTTCGGCGGCTGCACCCACGTCGAGCTCGAGGACGGGTCCCTGGTCGTGATCCGCACCGAGAACGCGACCGAACGGCTGTACGCGCTGCCCGCCGGGGGCGGCGCGCTGCGCGACCTCGGCCTGCCCTTCACCTCGTTCGGCTTCCCAGTGCTGGCGGCGCACGGCGGCAAGGTGGCGTTCGCGGCGAGCTCGCCGCGGGAGGCGCCCGCGGTGGTCGTCCTCGACGTCGCCTCGGGCGAGACCGAGACGGCGCGCACGGCCTTCGACGAGTCGGTCGAGCCGGGACTGCTCGCCGAGCCACGCGCGATCGAGTTCCCGACCGGCGACGGCGACGTCGCGCACGCCTTCTACTACCCGCCGACCAACGCCGACTTCGTCGGGCCGGAGGGCGAACGGCCGCCGCTGATCGTGATCAGCCACGGCGGGCCGACCTCGCACGCGACGCCGGAGCTCTCGGAGGAATACCTCTTCTGGACCAGCCGCGGGTTCGGCGTCGCCGACGTCAACTACCGCGGCTCGAGCGGCTACGGGCGCGCCTACCGCGACAAGCTGCAGGGCGCCTGGGGCATCGTCGACACCGAGGACTGCGTCGCCGCGGCGCGCTTCCTCGCCGAGACCGGCGAGGTCGACGGCGCGCGGCTGGCGATCCGCGGCGGCTCGGCGGGCGGCTACGCGACCCTCTGCGCGCTGGTCTTCCACGACGAGTTCGCGGCCGGGGCGAGCTACTACGGCGTCGCCGACACCGAGACCCTGGCGCGCGACACCCACAAGTTCGAGTCGCGCTACCTCGACGGGCTGATCGGCCCCTATCCCGAGCGCGCCGACCTCTACCGCGAGCGCTCGCCGATCCACTACGTCGACCGGATCCGCGCCGCGGTGATCCTCTTCCAGGGCCTCGAGGACGAGATCGTCCCGCCCAACCAGGCCGAGACGATGGCGGCGGCGATGGCGGCCAACCACGTGCCCCACGCCTACCTCGCCTTCGCCGGCGAGCAGCACGGCTTCCGCCGCTCCGAGACCCAGATCCGCTGCCTCGAAGCCGAGCTCTACTTCTACGGCCGCATCCTCGGCTTCGACCCGGCCGACGAGCTACAGCCGGTCGAGATCGAGAGCTAGGCGGGCGGCGGGGCGGCCGGCGGCCGTCCGAGGTGCGTCCCGGGCGTCTCGTGGCGGCCCTGGCAGGTTGCCCGCTTGCCACGAGACGCCCGGGACGGAGCCCTTTCCGAGGGGAGGTCACAGGGACGGGAGGAACTCCGGGCTCCCGTCACCGTTCCGCCCGATTCGTCACGGGTCCTCATGGGTTCGGTCACGTGGACCGACCCGGCGGGGGCGCGGTCGACCTAACCGGCGCCATGGGTGGCTTAAGTCGACCGCGTGGTCGGGATCGCGGAGGAGGACGGGACGGACCGTGACGTTCCGGGCGTCTTCGTGACGGCGACCGCACCTCCGGCCTTCTCGGGCCGGCGATCGGGGTCCGAGACCCCCTCCGGTCGTCGCTTGTTCGGTATACCCGAACAAG
>DASZUH010000430.1:0-4086 GCA_035547715.1 Solirubrobacterales bacterium | reverse complement strand
CGACCGCCGCGGGCAGCGACTTGGACGGGATCGCGAGCACGATCAGGTCGAGCCCGGCCAGCTCGATCGCGCTCGCGGGGCGGACGTCGATCGACTCCGGCAACGGGACGCCCGGGAGGTCGCGCGCGTTCTCGCCGACCTCGATCAGCTCCTGCGCGCTCGTCGGCGTGCGCGCGCCGAGCTGCACCTCGAGCCCACCGCGGGCGAGCAGCACGGCCACCGCCGTCCCCCAGCTGCCCGCGCCGATCACGGCCGCGCGCCGCATCGGCGGCAGCCCGCCCAGGTCTTCCCACTGCAACAGGACGTTGGGCCAGATCCGCGTCGTCACCGTTTCGGCGAGCTGCTGGGAGGGCTCGGCGGAGCGTGGGAACGTCATCGCCCGCCCGCAACGGACCTTTACCTTGCGCGGGCGGATGCGCCAGCCGCGGCGCACCTCTTCGGTGCCGATCACCGCGGTCGGCAGGACCGGCGCGCCGGTCTGCAGGGCGAGGCGGCCGACGCCGCGCTTCGGGTTGGCGAGGCTGCCGCTGCGGTGGCGGGTCCCCTCGGGAAAGATGCAGAGCGTCCCGCCCCGTTCGACCACCAGGCGCGCGGTCTCCATCGCCTCCTCGTCGGATTCGCCGCGGCGGATCGGGAAGGCGCCGAGCCGCGAGAGGAACCAGGCCTGCCAGGGCTTCTCGAACAGCTCGACCTTGGCGACGTAGTTCATCGGCCGGCGGAAAGGCAGCATCGCGCCGACCACGAAGGGGTCGAGGAAGCTGCGGTGGTTGGCGGCGACGATCAGGCCGCCGTCGATGTTGCGCGCGTATTTGCGGCCCCTCCGCGAGAGCCGGAAGTAGACGAGGAAGAAGGGGACGAAGAGCAGCCTGATGACCACGTAGAGCGGCCAGTTGACGCTGTGGGCACGGGTGTAGGCATGCTGCGCCGCGAGGCGCTCATCTGAGATCACGCCTCCCGCTACACAGGTACGCGCGCGCGGTTACGGAACGGTGCGCGGATTGACGACCGGGCGCAGGTTCGGCTCGACCTCGTCGCGCAGGTGCTCGAAGGCAGGCGGCAGCGAGAGCTTCTCGCCGAGGTGCTCGAGCGGCTCGTCGACGGTGAAGCCCGGCCCCAACGTGGCGACCTCGAACAGCACGCCGCTCGGTTCGCGGAAGTAGATCGACTTGAAGTAGAAGCGGTCGATCTCGGCGGTCGGGTGGGCGCCCGCGGCGATCGCCCGGTCACGCCAGGCCATGTGCTCCTCGATCTGCGATGCCCAGGCGACGTGGTGGACCGAGCCCGCGCCCTGCAGGCCTTTCGCGGCCGGCGGCGGGTCGAAGATGTAGAGGCCTCCGCGTTCGTCGCCGCGCGCCTCCCAGCCCTCCTCGGTCGGCTCGAACTCGAGCGCGTCGAGCAGCCGGGTGCTGGCGTCGGGCGCGGCCGCGTAGGCGCGTACGGCATGAAATCCCTGCAAAGCAAGCTCTTTCGGGATCTCGGGATGGTCCGCGACGAGCGGCGCGTCGGGCACGTCGGCGACGAAGAGCTCGTGGTCGAGCCCCTCCGGGTCGGCGAAGTGGAGGCTGTCCCCCTCGCGCCGGATCTCGATCCCGAGCGCGCCCAGTCGCCCCTCCCAGAAGTCGAGCGCCGCCGGCCCGCCGACCCGCCAGACGATCCGGTGCACCATCCCCGCCCCGGCCCGTCCGACCGGCGTCCCCGGGTACTCGAAGAAGGTGAGGTCGGCGCCGGGGTCGCCCTCCTCGTCGGCGAAGAAGAGGTGGTAGACGGTCGGACTGTCCTGGTTGACCGTTTTCTTGACCAACCGCAACCCCATCACGCCCGCGTAGAAATCGACGTTACGCTGGGCGTTCTCGGTGATCGCCGTGATGTGGTGAATGCCCTCGAGCTTCATCCGCTCCTCCCCTCTGGCTTCATCGCTCACGTATACCATCCGCCCGATGAAGCCCTGGCGACGTCGGACGGTCAAAGGGCTGCTGGTGCTGGGCGCCCTCTTCGCCTTCCTCAGCGTCTTCGCCATCTGGGTCGAGCGCCAGGCGCTCGACACGAACGAGTGGGTCCACACCTCGGGTCGGCTGATCCAGAACTCGACGATCCGCAGCGCCGTCGCCGAATACCTCGTCGAACAGCTCTACGAAAACGTCGACGTCGAAAAGGAACTCGAAGAAATCCTCCCCGGCGACACCAAGGAACTGGCCGGGGCGGCGGCGGGCGGCCTGCGCCAGGTGGCCGGGACCGGCGCCGAAAAGGTGCTGGAAACGCGCACCGCGCAATCGCTCTGGGAAACCGCCAATCGGACCGCCCACCAGCAGTTGATGGCGGTGCTGGAAAATAAGAAAGAAGCGGTGAGCACCGCCAACGGCGAAGTGAAGCTGAACCTCGGCAGCATGCTCACCAACCTCGCCGGGCAGATCGGGCTGGCCAAGGATCTGGCGGAAAAGCTGCCGCCGGAAGCCGGTCAGGTCACGATCCTCAAGTCAGAACAGCTGAAGACGGCGCAGGACATCGTCGTCGCGATCAAGGGCCTGGCGCTGCTGCTCTCGATCCTCACCTTCCTCACCTTCAGCCTGGCGATCTACCTGACCCAGGGTGGGCGCTGGGTGACCGTGCTGTTCAGCGGCGTCGCGCTGATCGTCGCCGGGCTGCTGGTCCTGGTGCTCAGGCACGTCGGGGGCGGAGTCGTCGTCGACCAGTTGGTCAAACAGGAGAACGTGAAGCCGGCGGCCGAAGCGGCCTGGTCGATCGGCACCTCGCTGATGGTCTCGATCGCCACCACGATCATCATCGTCGGCGTGCTCTTCTCGGCGGCGGGCTGGCTGGCCTCGCCGACCGGCTCGGCGCGTGGCACGCGACGGGTCCTGGCGCCCGCGCTGAACCGCTACCTGCCCTACTGCTACGGCGGCCTGGTCGTGGTGCTCGGGATCTACCTGCTGTCGGCGACCGGGGTCGGGCTGCGGACCTTCCTCACCGTCGTCGTGATCGGGATCATGGCCGCGTTCGGCCTGCGCGAGCTGGCCAGACAGACCGAGGAGGAATACCCCGGCCTGACCTTCGCCGACGTCGTCGCGCCGACCCGCAAACGGATCGACAAAGCGGTCTCCGAGGCGAAACTGGGCGAGCGGGCCGCGAAGATCAAACTGCCCGAGGTCAAACGGTCCGACGTCAAACGCCCGAGCGGGTTGGGGATCCCCGACGTGCGGCGCCCGGGTGGCGGGCGCGGCGTCGGTCGCCGCGGCGAGCCCTCCCCACCCCCGCCGCCGTCCCGTGCCGAAGTGATGCAGGAGGAAGACGCCCGCCTGTCGAGCCTCGAACGGCTGGCGACCCTGCACGAAAAAGGGGTCCTCAGCGACGAGGAGTTCGCCGCCGAGAAGGCGCGCCTCCTCAAGATGTGATGGCGCAGCGGCTCCTCCTCACCCTGTCGGCGGCGCTCGCTCTCGGCGCCTGCCTCGCCGCCTGCGGCGGTGGCGGCTCCGGCACGACCGCGGAGAAGACGGTGATGCGCCACTCCGAACCGCGGCACGGCGACACGCTGATCCCGGCCGTCGGCGGCCAGGGCGCGTTCGTCAAGCCGGCGAACTACAGCCTCTCCGTCGACGGTGATCTGGTCGGCAAGGAACTGGACTGGCACGGCTGGGGCGAAGCGAAGGCGGTCGCCTTCGGCACCCTGGTCGAGCGCCCCGCCTCCGGCCTCAAGGACACCTTCGACGGCAGCGTCACCGCCTCGGCGCCGAAGCAGTGCAAAGGCGCGACCTACTACACCGAGGTCTTCCCCCACCTGCCGCCCCAGGCCGACTTCGTCCCGACCGAACCGACGAAGCTCTCGACCCCCTGCGACTGAGGCAGGTCCACCGGCGACGGGTTCGACCATCGCCGAACGCGGGTACCGGCCGGGCATGGCGATCATCCGCACCACCGACAAACGCAAGTTCGAGGTCGAGGTCAGTGCCAGGAAAGCCGATGAAGAAATCGTCCGCGTCGGCGCCCGCGCGATCCCGATCGTCGACCTCAAGGTGGCCGGCAAGGACGAGTTCGTCTTCATCAACGCCGCCCACATCGTCTCGATCGAAGACGACGACTAGCTCCATCGCG
>DASZUH010000429.1:0-5962 GCA_035547715.1 Solirubrobacterales bacterium | reverse complement strand
TGCGGAAGACGTCGCGGGGGAAGGCCGCCTCCTCCTCGGCGGCGGCGACCCGTGGCGCCAGCTCCTCGCGGGCCACGGCGCGGGCGAGGCCGACGATCTCCTCGGCCTCGGGGGTGGGGAGGTTGCGCTCGGCGGGCATCGGTTACGGACCCTAATCGAGCATCCCCGTCGTTGATGGGCCGACACCTTGCCTAGAGGGCAAGTTTTCGGCCCATCAACATGGGTGGTCGGTGCCGGCGAGGAGGACGCGGGTGATGGCGAGGGAGTCGTCGAGGACGACGAGGTCGGCGCGGGCGCCGGGGGCGACGCGGCCGAGGTCGGCGCGGCGGGCCATGCGGGCCGGGGCCTCGGTGGCGGCGGCGAGGGCGGCGGCGAGCGGGACGCCGAGCGCGTGGAGGTTGCGGACGGCGGCGAGCATCGAGAGGGTCGAGCCGGCGAGCGACCCGGCGCCGTCGCGGACCACGCCGCCGCGCGAGTGGATCGGGACCGTGCCGCCGAGCGTGTAATCGCCATCGGGCGCGGTCGCCGCGGCGACCGCGTCGGTGATCAGCACGAGCCTCTCCCCCGCCGCCCGCCAGGCGACCCGGACGGTGTCGTCGGCGAGGTGGTGGCCGTCGATGATCAGCGTGACGAAGACGTCCTCGCGGCCGAGCGCGGCGAAGGCGATGCCGGGGTCGCGCGACCGGGGCCGGCGCATCGCGTTGAAGAGGTGGGTGACGGCGCTCGCGCCGCGGTCGAAGGCGCGGTGGGCCGCCGCGGCGTCGGCCTCGGTGTGGCCGCAGGAGACGGTGACGCCGCGCTCCCGCAGGGCGTCGACGAGATCGAGCGCCTCCGGCAACTCGGGCGCCAGCGTCACCTGCGTGACCGGACCGCCGGCGAGCAGGTCGTCGAGCGCCTCGCGGTCCGGGGCGATGAGCGCGGACGGGTCATGGGCGCCGGGCCGCCGCGGCGAGAGGAACGGCCCCTCGAGGTGGGCGCCGATCACGCGCCCGCCCCGCGGGACCCGCGCCAGCGCCTCGCGCATCGCCTCGATCGGCGCGCTGACCAAGGTCGGCTGGAAGGCGGTGACGCCGTCGCGGAGGAGGGCCGCGGTGGCGGCCTCCCACCCCTCGACCCCGGCGGTCGAGAAGTCGACCCCGGCGTAGCCGTTGACCTGCAGGTCGACAAACCCGGGGGCGACGATCCCGCGCCCACCCGATCCTCCCAGGCCGACGGCACCGACGTGACCCTCGACCACCTCGACGTCGCCGGGCAGCATTTCGCCGCCGACCAGCGCCGCCGCGACGCCGAGCCTCACCTCGGCGCCTCCTCGCAGTCCGACAAGATCCCCATCCGACCGCCGATGTTGACGGTTTCTCCCGATTGCGCGCGGCATCCGCGCGCTTCGTCGCTGACTTGACCTTCTCCGGAGGCATCCCGCCAGATCACCGGAGGGCCCGTCCGCCTCGGCTCAGTAGCCGCTCATGCGTTCGACCCGGGGCGGGTTGGGGTCCGGCAGGATCGCGCCGACGATCCAGTTGACGATGCTGACGATGATCGCCCCCAGCACGCCCCACCAGAAGGTGCGGATCTCGAAGTCCGGCACGATCCAGTCGGTCACGTAGAGCATCAGCACGTTGATGAGGAAGTAGAAGATCCCCAGGGTGACGACGATGAAGGGGATCGAGAGCACGGTGAGGATCGGCTTCACCCACATGTTGACCAGCGTGAAGACGGCGGCGGCGATGAACAGCGTCCACCACTGGTTGCCGTAGCTGATGCCGGAGAGGATCCAGGCGGCGACGAAGAGGGCGATCACGTTCGAGACCCAGCGAATGACGAATCCACGCATCTGCCGGTGAGGTTACCCGTCGCCAGGGCAGGTGGCGCCATCGGCCTTCCGCAATACTGATCCGTATGGCGACGCTACGGACTGAACGGCTGTCCGATGCGGGCGTCGCGGCGTGGGGAGAACGGCTCGCGGACGGGATCGCGCGCGGCATGCAGCTGGACCCGCGGATGCTCGAGGTGGTGATGTGCACGCTGCTGGCCGGTGGCCACCTGCTGCTCGAGGACCGGCCGGGGGTCGGCAAGACGCAGCTCGCCCGCAGCCTCGCGGCCTCGATCGACGGGCGCTTCGCCCGGGTCCAGGGCACCGTCGACCTGCTGCCCACCGACGTGCTGGGGACGACGATCTGGCGCGCCAGCACCGAGACCTTCGAGTTCCACCCCGGGCCGATCTTCGCCAACGTCGTGCTCGTCGACGAGCTGAACCGGGCGACGCCGAAAACCCAGTCGGGGCTGCTCGAGGCGATGGCCGAGTTGCAGGTCACCGTCGACGGCAAGGCGCACCCGCTGCCGCGCCCCTTCACGGTGATCGCGACGCAGAACCCGACCGCGGGCTTCGACGGCACCTACGCGCTGCCGCCCGCCGAGCTCGACCGCTTCATGACCCGGCTCTCGCTCGGCTACCCCTCGGCCGCGGCCGAGGCCGACCTGCTGCACTCGCCGCCGCCGCCCGCGCTGCCGCCGGTCGCCGACCTCACCGAAGCCTCCGCGGCGATCGCCGCCGTCGCCGAGGTCGAGGCGCGCCGGCCGCTGCTCGAGTACGTCGTCGCGCTCCTCGACGCCACCCGCCGCCACCCGCTGGCCGAGGCCGGCGCCAGCCCGCGCGGTGGCCTGATGCTGCTTGCCGCCGCCCGCGCCCACGCCGCCCTCGACGACCGCGACTTCGTCGTCCCCGACGACGTCCAGGCGCTCGCCGGGCCGGTCCTCGCGCACCGCATCCAGACCGTCGGCGGGGCCGCCGCCGAGGCGCAGATGGCGATCGTCGAGGAAGCCCTGGAGGAAGTAACCGCCCGATGAGGCGCGGGCTCGCGACCGAGATCGTCGGGTTCGCGCTGCTCCTCGCCGCCGCCCTGCTCGGCTCGGTCGCCCTCTTCGCCTTCGCCCTCGGCCTCCTCGTCGTGGTCGCCGCCTGCCTGCTCGTGACCACGGTCGCCCGCCGCCGGATCAGGGTGGAGCGCACGGTCGACCAGACCGAGATCGTCGAGGGACGGCCGCTGGCGCTGCGCTTCCGCGTCGCCGGGGTCGGCGGGCTGCCGGTCCACGCCGAGGTGCGGGGCGAGGACGGGAGGTGGCAGCGGCTCGACGGCGACGGGCACGGGCGCGCCGACGGCGGCGCCGCCCGCCGGCTCACGATCGAGCGCCCCGGCGCCCACCTGGTCGGCCCCTCCACCCTCCGCGTCCGCGACGACCTCGGCCTCTTCGCCCGGCCGTTCACCGCGGGTGAGCCCGCCGTCGTCCTCGTCCTCCCGGCGCCCGCCGGCGCCCCGGTCCAGCAGCGCCCGCAGGGGGCCGACCCGGGCGGCGATCCCGAGCCCGACGGCCTGCAGCCCTACTCGCGCGGCACCCCGGTCAGCCGCATCCACTGGCCGAGCGTCGCGCGGGCCGGCGAATGGCAGGAGCGGCGCGTCCTCAGCGCCCCGCGCGGCCTGCCGCTGGTCGTCGTCGACCTCTCCGGCGCCGCCTCCGAGGAGGCGGTCGACTGGACGCTGCGCGCCGCGGCCGGGCAGATCCACGGCATGGCGCGGGCGGGCGGCTGCCGCGTCCTCCTCCCCGGCGAGCGCCTGCCGATCGCGGTCGAGAACGTCGCCGAGGGCTGGCCGCCCGTCCACCGCCGGCTGGCGGGCCTGCGCGGCCTCGACGCCCTCGCGCCCGCCGCCCCGCCGGGCGCGGTCCATATAAGGGCGGCGCAGGCGCCGATCCTCGGCCCGGTCGGGACCCGCAAGTTGCCGCCCGAGGTGGTGCCGCTCGAGCGCTCGACCTTCGCCCATGGTGCGAGCCGGCGCCGGAGCTGAGCGCCGCTGGGCGGACGCCGCCGCGCTGACCCTCCTCTGCGTGGGCGGGGTGGCGGCCTGGTGGGGCGCGCTCGGCGCCGGCCTCCTCTGGCTCGCGCCGCCGATCGCGGTCGCGGCACCGACCGCGGCCGGGGCGCTGCGGACGCGGGTCGCGATGGTCGTCGCGCTCCTCTGGCTGCCGGGCTCGATCCTCGCCGCCGGCCTGCCCGCGGGCACGCTCGCCCCGGCCGCGCTCGACACGACCTCGGTCGCCCTCCACGACGGGCTCGAAGCGCTGCCGACGATCGGCGCCGCGACCCCGGTCGTCCAGGCCTGGGCGCTGGCCGCGGTGCTGCTGATCGCCGGGACCGCGTTCGGCCTCGCCGGGATCCTCTGGCGGGGCGGCGCCTGGTGGCGGACGCTCGGCGGCTTCGCCCTGCTGCTGGTCCCGCTCGGCGGGGCGATCGCGGCGCAGCAGACGGCCGACGCCTCCTGGATCGGCGCCCTCGTCCTCGTCGCCGTCGTCCTGCGGATCGCCCGCGGGCGGCTGGTCCCGATCGTCGCCACCGCGGCGGTGGTCGGCGCGGTCGCGCTCTTCGGCGCCCAGGTCGCCGCGCCGCGGGCCGGCTGGCAGCCGTTCGGCCACAGTCGCCTGGCCCAGTTCCACGAACTCGACACCGCCCAGACCTACGGTCCGCTGGGGGACCGCCGGACCGGCGCGGTGATGCTCGACGTCACCGCGCGGCGGCCGGCGCTGTGGCGGATGCAGGTGCTGGAAGCCTTCGACAACGTCCGCTGGCTCGTCTCCCGGGAAGAAACCCACCTGCCCGAACCGGCGGCGAAGCGGACCCGGATCAGGGTCCAGGTGCGCGGGTTGCGCAACCGCAGCCTCGTCTCGCCCGGCCGCATCACCGCGGTGCTCGGGGGCGCGCCGACGCTGCCGGAGCCGGGTGACGCCCGCGCGCTCCTGGCCCAGCCGAAGGAAGGCCACACCTACGGGGTCGAGGCGGCCACGGTGCACGTGAGCGAGGCGCGCCTGGCGAAGATCCCGATCCCGCGCGGGCCCCGCTACGAGCCGCTGACCCAGCTCGGCCTCGGCCGGCCGCCGCGCTACATCCCCGAGCCGTTGGCGCTCCTCGCCGAACACCTGCCACCGCCGCTGCTGGGGACCGACTGGGGGCGCCTCTTCCGCCTCTCCCTGCGGCTGTCGAAGGGGGAGACGTCGGAGCTCGCCGTGGTCCGGAACGTGGAGAACTACCTCCTCGGCGGCGGTCGCTACCGGTACACGACCGACGTCGGCGCCCCCGGGCGCGAACCCCTGCTCGAATTCCTCTTCCGCACCCACAAGGGGTACTGCCAGCACTTCGCCGGGGCGGCGGCGCTCCTCCTCCGCGTCGCCGGCGTCCCCACCCGCGTGGCGGTCGGCTTCGCCACCGGCGAACCGATCGGCCACGACACCTACGCGGTCCGCGACGAGGACGCCCACGCCTGGATCGAGGTCTACTTCCCGGGCGTCGGCTGGGTCCCCTTCAACCCGACCCCGGCGGCGGCCCCGGCCGACGTCTCGGCCGGGATCGACGTGCTGCAGGCGGGCGTCGTGCCGCCGACCGGCGCGACCGGCACGGCGCTGGAGCTGCTCGCGGGCGCCGCCGCGGTCGCCCTGCTCCTCCTCGCCGCCGCGCGCCTCGCCCGCCGGGGGCGGGCGCCCCGCACCGAGCTGAGCGAGCTCCTGGTCAAGCTCTCCCCCGAGCCCTCGGGACCGCGGACGACCCTCCGCAGCCTCCACCCGACCCTGACCGAGATCGGCCCCGCGACCGCCGACCTGGCCCTGGTGGCCGAGCGCTCCCGTTTCGGCGGCGCCGCGCCCGCGGCCCCCGCGAAGCCCCGCCTGATGGTCTGGCGCGCCCTCGTCGCCGACGTGGGACTGCGCCGGGCGGTCGCCCTGATGCTGGCGACGACGACCCATCCGGCGCGCTGAGGCCGAGGCCGTTCGGGACCGGGGCGGCGATCCGGGGCGGGGCGGACGCCCGAGACGCCGCGGCCGTCCGAGGTGCGTCGCGGGGCGGTCGACTCGCGGGCGCGGCGGCCGTCCGAGGTGCGTCCCGGGCGTCTCGTGGCGGCCCTGGCAGGTTGTGGCCGCCACG
>DASZUH010000428.1:0-2689 GCA_035547715.1 Solirubrobacterales bacterium | reverse complement strand
GTCTATTTGGCCCCGCGCCATGGGGCGGTCGTCGCGGTCACCTCGGTGGGCGGAGCGGAGGGCTCTCGCGGCGCCGCGGCGGCGCTGTCCTGCGCCGGGTCGGGCCTTGAGACCGCGGCGCTCCTGGTCGACGTCGGCGGCCGGGTTCCACGCCCGACGCTGATCGCCTCGGCCTCGGCCCATCATCTGGAGGAGCGGCTGGCGGCACGGTTGCCCAACCTCCGCCCGGCGGCGCGTGGTGAGGTCTGCCACCTCGCGGTGACCGCCGATGAGGACGGGCTCGCCGCGGCCGGGATCGCCGTCACGGCCGCCCGCGGCGCCCTTGCCGTCGTCCACGTGGCGCCCGACCTCCTGCAGCCGCTCCTCGACGTGCCGGGGGCGCCGCGACCCGACGCGGCGCTCCTGCGCGCCGACCTGGATCGGGCGCGCCCGTTGGTCGCGCTCACGGTCGACGACCTGCTCGGGCGGGGCCTGCGCGTGGCCGTCCTCAAGCGGCGACTCGGCTGGGTGGCCGAGCGCCGCGCGGGCTTCGGCGCACTCGGCAGCGACTCCGGCGGGGTGCCGGAGCCGCTGCTGCGCCGGTTGCTCGGCCGGGGAGCTAGGGGGTGACGGCGTGCCAGACGCCGACGTCCTTCAGGCCTTCGCCATTCGCTTCGCCCTTCTTGCTGTCGCCCTCGAAGGTGTAGACCGGCATGCCCTTATAGGTGACCTGGGTCTTGCCCTCGGGGTTCTTGATCGTGCCCAGTCTGACCGGGCCCTTGGGCGTGGTGCCGGGGGCGACCAGGAGCGGCGGCCAGGCGGTGAGGCAGGCGCTGGTGGTGCAGATGAATTTGCCGTGGGTCTCGCCGCTCAGGGTGTAGAGGGTGAGGCCCTTGGTGTCGGTGAGGACGGTCTTGTGGAGCCTGGGCGCGGTCGCCTCGGCGGCCACGGTCTTGCCGCCCTTGGCCATGGCCGCCGGCACGGCGACGGCGCTGACGGCGAGGATCGCTGCCAGGGCGAAGGCGCAGAGCGCGCGCGTGCGGCGGCGCGGGCGGGGCGACTTCGTCGCCGGTCGGATCGAGTACATCGGTCGGGGTCCTCCTTGTTCGGGTTCGGTTGTCCGGGTTACGGGGGTGGAGGTGGGAAGGTTCGGAACCGATTTGTCCGGCCCGCCGTCCAGGGTGGTCGCGGTATCCGCCCGTCGGTCGCCGCCGAGTCGGGCCAGGCACTCGTGCTCGCGATCGGCGGCTGCTTCGTCCTGGTCGCGGCGGCGTGTGCCCTGGTCGCGATCGCCGGCGCGGTGACCGGCAAGGGGCGGGCGCAGCGGGCCGCCGACCTGGCCGCGATCTCGGCGGTCCGCTCGATGCGCGACGACCTTCCCGGGTTGCTCTCGCCGCCGCGCCTGCCGAACGGGTCACCGAACCCGGGCCACATCGCCAAGGCGACCTACCTCGACCGGGCCCGCGAGGCCGCGCTCGCCTCGGCTCGCGGCAACGAAGTCGACCCGGGTCACCTGCGGCTCGCCTTCCCCGACCGCTCCTCCTTCGCGCCGGTGCGGGCCAGGGCGGTCGTCGTGGGGAAGCTCGACCTCGGGTCCGGCGCACCGCAGGAGGTCGAAGCGAGTGCCGAAGCCGAAGCGGCGCCGGTGGTGACGAGCGCCGGGGGCGAAGGGCCGGCGATGGCGAGCGGTGGCGGCTACAGCGGCCCGCTCGTCTACCGCAACGGCGAGGGCATGCGGCCGGATGTCGCGGCCGCCTACGACAAGATGGCGGCCGCGGCAGCCGGCGACGGCATCACCCTGATCGTCGTCTCGGGCTTCCGCTCCGACGCCGAACAGGCCGAACTGTTCGCCGCCCATCCGGATCCGAAATGGGTCGCGCCGCCCGGGACCTCGCTGCACCGGTGCGCGACCGAGTTGGATCTCGGGCCGGAATCGGCCTACGGCTGGCTGGCGGCGAACGCGGGGCGCTTCGGCTTCCTCCAGCGGTACTCGTGGGAGGCCTGGCACTTCGGCTATACGGCGGGCCCGCCGCCATGTTCGGAAGCGGGGAACTCGGTGGGCGCGACGAGCCAGGACGGTGCGCCGCCGGGCGGCGCGACGCTGCCGAGCTTCGTGCCGCCGCGCTTCCGCGACCCTTTGATCAAATCCGCCGCGAAGTGGAACGTCTCCGCCGCGCTGCTCGCCGGCCAGTTGATGGCGGAGAGCAACTTCAACCCGTTCGCCGAATCGCCCGTCGGGGCCGAGGGCATCGCCCAGTTCATGCCCGGAACCGCCGCGTCCTACGGTCTCGCCGACCCCTTCGACCCGGTCGAGGCGATCGACGCCCAGGCCCATCTCATGTCGGACCTGCTTCACCAGTTCGGCTCACCGGAGTTGGCGCTCGCCGCCTACAACGCCGGACCCGCCCCGGTCGAAGCGTGCCACTGCGTCCCCGCCATCCCCGAGACCAGCGCCTACGTCGCCCGCATCATGGCCCTGCTCGGCGGCGCCGGCGCCCTGGCGGTCCCCGCCTTCGAAGTCCGCCTCACGGCATGACCGCGCCCGGATGGTTGATTCCGGTCGGGCGTAGGGCTTGGGCTGTGGTTCGGGGGCGGGGCGGCCGTCCGAGGTGGGTTGCGGGGGTCTCGCGGCGACCCGGGGCCGCGGCGGCCGTCCGAGGTGCGTCCCGGGCGTCTCGTGGCGGCCCTGGCAGGTTGTGGCCGCCACGAG
>DASZUH010000427.1:0-15933 GCA_035547715.1 Solirubrobacterales bacterium | reverse complement strand
GCGCAAGATCGGTAACAAGCTCGACGCGCTCGAGGACGACATCTTCGAGGGCCGCTCCGAGGACATCGTCCGCGACATCTCCAACGCGAAGCAGGAGATCATCAACTTCCGCAAGGTGATCCGGCCGCAGCGGCCGGTGCTCCGTGACCTGGAGAAAGTCAAATCGCGCTACCTCTCCCCCGACTTCGACCTCGAGATCTACTTCGACGACATCGTCGATTCGCACGAGCGGATCTGGGACATGCTGGAGAACTACAAGGAGGTGATCGAGGCGCTCGAGGAGACCAACGAGTCGGTGATCTCACACCGCCTCAACGACATCCTCCGCGTGCTCACCTCGATCAGCGTCGTGATCCTGCCGCTGACCCTGATCGCAAGCATCTGGGGCATGAACGTCAAGGTGCCCGGCCAGGACAACCTCGCCGACTTCTTCGTCGTCATCGGCGTGATGCTGGTGATCCTGGTCGGGATGGTCTCGTGGTTCAAACGACGCGGTTGGCTCTGACATAAGGCGCCGCGTCCTCCGCTCCCGGGCGGGCGCGCCCATGATCACCGGCGATCTCGCGCCCGCCCTTCCGCGTCCGGGCGCGGCTTCCCTTATAGGCTCCGCTTCCAGTGGCAAATTTTCGGATCTGGGCGCCTTGGCGCCTCGCCTACGTGTCTGACGCAGCCAAGGACAAAGAGGAGGAGTGCATCTTCTGCGCGAAGCCCGCGCAGGACGATGACGAGGGCAACCTGATCGTCCACCGGGGCGAGCGCGCCTTCGTGATCCTCAACCTCTACCCGTACACGAACGGGCACCTGATGGTCGCGCCCTACGAGCACATCGGCGCGATCCAGGAGATCCCGGCCGAGACGACCGCCGAGATGATGGCGCTCGGCCAGGCCGCGATCCGCCGGTTGGAGGACGTCTACGCGCCGCACGGCTTCAACGTCGGCTTCAACCAGGGGCGGGTCGCCGGCGCCGGGGTCGAGCATCACATCCACATGCACGTGGTGCCGCGCTGGTCGGGCGACAACAACTTCATGCCGGTGATCGCCGACACCAAAGTGATGCCGCAGACGATCGAGCAGAGCTACGCCGTGCTGAAGGGCGGCTCATGGAGCTGAACCCGGGCATCTTCAAGGCCTACGACATCCGCGGCATCTACGGCGAGGAGCTCGACGAGACGGTCGCGTACGACATCGGCCGCGCTTTCGCGCGGGTTCTGGCGGGATTGCGTGAGAAACCGGCGGGCGACCTGCGCATCGGTCTCGGCCGCGACATGCGCCTCACCTCGCCGAAGATGGCGGCCGAGGTGCGCGACGGGATGATCGCCGAGGGCGCCCGGGTGATCGACGCCGGGATGGTCGCGACCGAGATGCTCTACTACCTCGTCGGCTCGCGGGATCTCGACGGCGGCGCCATGGTGACCGCCTCGCACAACCCGAAGGCCTACACCGGGGTGAAGCTCGTCCGCGAGGGTGCGCTGCCGCTCTCCGGCGACGCCGGCATCGCCGAAGTCCGGGCGACGATCGAAGCGGGCCTCGGCGACCCGCCCGGCGGCGGCGAGCTCGAAGAGGTCGACATCTGGGACGAATTTCGCGCCCACGCCCTGAGCTTCATCGACCCCGACGCGGTCAGGCCGATGAAGGTCGTCGTCGACGGCGGCAACGGTATGGGCGGGCCGATGATCGGGCCGATCCTCGAACGGCTGCCGCTCGAGCTCGAGGAGATGTACTTCGTCCCGAACGGCGAGTTCCCCGACCACGAACCGAACCCGCTGCTGCCGGAGAACCGCGAGATGATCATCGAGCGGGTCCGCTCGACCGGCGCCGACCTCGGCATCGCCTGGGACGGCGACGCCGACCGCTGCTTCTTCATCGACGGCTCCGGCGAGTTCTGCGACGGCGACTTCGTCTGCGCGCTGCTCGCCCGCTCGATCCTCGCCAAGAACCCCGGCGCGACGATCCTCTACGACCCGCGCTCGAGCCGCGCGGTCCCCGACGTGGTCGCCGCCGAGGGCGGTCGCTCCGACCTCTCGCGGGTCGGCCACGCCTTCTTCAAGGCGCGGATGCGGGAGGAGCACGCCGCGTTCGGCGGCGAGGTCTCCGGCCACTACTACTTCCGCGACTTCTGGAACGCCGACTCGGGCACGATCCCGGCGCTGCTGATGCTCGAGCTGCTGTCCAAGGAGGGGCGCACGATCGGCGAGCTGATGTCGGAGTTCCGCTCGAAATACTTCATCTCCGGTGAGATCAACTCGGAGGTCGCCGACCAGGCGGCGAAGCTCGCGGAGATCCGCGAGCGCTACTCCGACGGCCAGATCTCCGAACTCGACGGCGTCTCGGTCGACTATCCGGAGTGGCACTTCAACGTCCGGCCCTCGAACACCGAGCCGCTGCTGCGGCTGAACCTCGAGTCGCTGATCTCGCGCGAGGACATGGAGCGCCGTCGCGACGAGGTACTGGGGCTGATCCGGGGGTGACTCCGACTCCCGAGGAGGCGCTCGAGCAGGCGGCACTCGCCGGCATCCACCGGCTGCCGATCCCGACGCCGTTCGCGGTCGGCAAGGTCAACGCCTACCTGATCGAGGACGAGCCGCTGACGCTGGTCGACTGCGGGCCGAACCTGGGGACCTCGCTCGAGGCCCTGACGGAGGCGCTCGCCGATCACGGCCACGCACTCGAGGACATCGGGCTGGTCCTCATCACCCACAACCACGTCGACCACATCGGCCTCACCGAGATCGTCGTCGAGCATTCGGGCGCCGAGGTCGCCGCGCTCGGGGCGGCCGCCGAGCGGCTGGCGAACTTCGAGGTCGAAGCCGAGCGCGACGACGAGTTCGCGGTCGCGTTGATGCTGCGCAGCGGGATCCCGGAGGAGATCGCGATCGCGCTGCAGAGCGTCTCCTCGACCTTTCGCGCCTGGGGCGGCCCGGTGCGGGTGACGCGGCCGCTCGCCGACGGCGACACGATCGAGCTCGGGAACCGCCGGCTCGACGCCTTCTTCCGTCCCGGCCACAGTCCGATGGACACCGTCTTCTGGGACGCCGGGCGCAAGATCGGCTTCACCGGCGACCACCTGCTCCCCCACATCTCCTCCAACCCGCTGCTCGCCCGGCCGCTCGACGGGTCGCCCGGCCGCACCCGCTCGCTCGCCGCCTACCTGGACTCGCTGGCGAAGACCCGCGAACTCCCCGCCGGCGCGATCCTCTTCGGCGGCCACGGCGAGCCGATCGAGGACCACGTCCGCCTGATCGACACCCGCTTCGCCTCGACCGGGCGGCGCAAGGAGAAACTCCTCCACCTGCTTGCCGACGGCCCCCGCTCGGGCCACGAGCTGGCCCAGTCGATGTGGGGCAACATCGCCGTCACCCAGGCCTTCCTCACCCTCTCCGAGGTGATCGGCCACATGGATCTGCTCGAAGACGAAGGCCGCGTCCGCGTGGTCGACGACGGCAGCGTGATCCGCTTCGAAGCGGTCGCGTAGTCTGCACGCCAGATGGTCTCGTTCGGCTCGGAGAAACGCCGTGAGCGGCGAAGGCCGACCAAGAAACGGATGTTGATCATCGTCAATCCGTACGCCACGACGGTGTCGGATCGGCTGCGAAACCTGGTCGTCTACGCCCTGCAGGGGCGCTACGACGTCGAGGCGGTGGCGACCGAGGCGCAGAACCACGCGACCGAGATCGGGCGCGAGGCACGTGACGGCGGCTACGACGTCGTCGTCTCCTTCGGCGGCGACGGGACCCTGAACGAGGTCGCCAATGGACTGGCGGGGACCGACATGCCGATGGCGATCCTGCCCGGCGGCTCGGCCAACGTGGTCGCCCGCAGCCTCGGCATCCCCAACGACGTCGTCGACGCGACCGAGCACCTGCTCTCGCTCGCCGACGAGTGGGAGCCGCGCAAGATCGACCTCGGCCGGGTCGACGACCGCCGCTTCGTCTTCGCCTGCGGCGCCGGGATCGACGCGACGGTGGTGAAACGGGTCGACGCCCATCCGAAGCTGAAGGCGCGCCTCGGACCCTGGTTCTACAGCTGGTGCGGCGTCTCGGCCTTCTACCGCAACTACCTGGTGAACCCGGTGCGGCTGCGGGTCAAGGTCGGCGACTCCGCGCCGGTCGAGGGCGTCACCGCGATCACCCAGAACTCCGACCCCTTCACCTACTTCTCAAGCAAACCGGTCTACGTCAACGAGGGGATCGCGATCGACAACGGCACCCTCTCGATGGCCGTCCTCAAACGAGCCGCGCAGCGCGACATGCCGACCCTCCTCCCCCGCCTCTTCTCCCAGCGCCGCCCGGCCGTCCGCCACCGCCAGATCATCGGCTTCGAGGGCGTCACCGAGGCGACGATCGAGTCGATCTCCGAGGACCGCTCCGGCGCCCCCCGCAGCTTCCAGCTCCAGGTCGACGGCGACTACATCGGCGAGCGCACCCGGGTCGAGATCGGCGTCGAGCCGGGCGCCCTGACGATCATCGCCTGAGGACAAGGACGCCGTCCGCTCGGACGCGTCCCGTGGGGAAGGAGCGCGTGACCGGTCACGAAGGCGCAGGGTCCGTGACGAAGACACATGGAACGTCACGGTTCACGTTCCGGGCTTTGCGCGGCCTACGCCGTCGGCGTGATGCGGTACGCGTCGAAGACCGACTCGACGTTGCGCAGGCGGGTGATGCAGTGTTTGAGCTGCTCGGTGTCGCCGACCTCGATCACGAACTTGTTCTTCACCATCGGCGGCTTGGTCGTGCAGGTCGCGCCGATGATGTTGATGCCGCCCTCCGAGAAGGTGCGCGAGAGGTCCTCGAGAAGGCGGGTGCGATCGTAGGCGTCGATCTGGATCTCGACCCGGTAGGAGGCCTCGTTTTCGCCCTCCCAGCCGACGTCGACGAAGCGCTCCGGCGCTCGTTTGAGGGCTTTGACGTTTTTGCAGTCGGTGCGGTGGATGGTGATTCCGCGGCCGAGGCTGACGTAGCCGGCGATGTCGTCGCCGGGGACGGGCCGGCAGCACTTCGCCAGCCGCACCGCGACGTCCTCGACGCCCTTGACCACGATCCCGTAGTTGGAGGCGTCCTTGGTGCGGCGGGCCCGATCGGAGTGGTCGCTCGCGGGCAGCAGGTCATCGCTGACCGACTCGCCGGCTTTCAGCCGCTGGAGGATCTTGTTGACCGCGGTCTTGTTGGAGATTTTCCCCTGGCCGATGGCGATGTAGAACTCGCTCGCCTTGCGGAAGCCCATCTCGCGGATGACGTCGGCGAGCAGCGGCGAGCCGGAGATCTTCTGCATCGGCACGCCGCGCTTGCGCAGCGCGTCTTCGAGGCCCTCGCGGCCGTCGCGCTCGGCGTCCTCGCGGCGCTCCTCTTTGAACCAGGCGCGGATCTTGTTCCGCGCCCGGCTGGTGCGGACCAGTTTCAGCCAGTCGAGCGACGGCGCCCGTTTCTGCTTCGCGGTCAGCACCTCGACGATGTCGCCCGAGCGCAGCTGGTAGTGCAGCGGCACGATCGAGCCGTTCACCTTGGCGCCGACGCAGCTGTGGCCGACGTCGGTGTGGACCGCATAGGCGAAATCGAGCGGCGTCGACCCGGCCGAGAGGCTCTTCACTTCGCCCTTCGGCGTGAAGACGAAGACCTCGTCCTCGAAGAGGTCGACCTTCAGCGATTCGAGGAACTCGGTCGGATCCTGTTCGCCCTCGGCCTCGACCAGCTGGCGCAGCCAGGTCATCTTCTCCCGCTGCGGGTCACCGCGGCCGCCCTCTTTGTAGGCGACGTGGGCGGCGATCCCGTACTCGGCCAGTTTGTGCATCTCCTCGGTGCGGATCTGGATCTCGAGCGGCTTGCCCTCGGGCCCGATCACCGTCGTGTGGAGCGCCTGGTACATGTTGGCCTTCGGCATCGCGACGAAGTCCTTGAAGCGGCCGGGCAGCGGCTTCCACAGCGAGTGGATGACGCCGATCGCGCCGTAGCAGTCCTTCACCGAGCCGACGATCACGCGCATCGCGGTGAGGTCGAAGATCTCGTTGAACTCGCGACCCTTCTTCGCCATCTTCGTGTAGATCGAGTAGAAGTGCTTGGCGCGGCCGGAGATCTCGGCGTCGATGCCGACCTCCTCCAGCTCTTCGGCGAGGAATTCGCCGGCCTCGGTCACGTAGGTCTCACGCTCGTCGCGCTGCTGGGCGACCAGCTGTTTGATTTCCGCGTACTTGCGCGGGTGGAGCGTGGCGAAGGCGAGGTCCTCAAGCTCCCACTTGATCGCGTGGATCCCGAGCCGGTGCGCAAGCGGCGCGTAGATCTCCAGGGTCTCGTGCGACTTCAGCGTCTGTTTCTGCTTCGGCAGCGCGCCGAGCGTGCGCATGTTGTGGAGACGGTCGGCCAGCTTGATCAGGATCACCCTGACGTCGGTGGCCATCGCCACCATCATCTTGCGGTAGTTCTCGGCCTGCCGCTCGTCGCGGCTCTCGAAGTTCATCCCGGTCAACTTGGTGACGCCGTCGACGAGCTGGGCGATTTCCTCGCCGAACTCCTCGCGGACCTCGTCGAGCGTCGCGCTCGTGTCCTCGACCGTGTCGTGGAGCAGTGCCGCGCAGAGCGTCTCGGTGTCGAGCCGCATCCCGGCGCAGATCTGCGCGACCCCTACCGGGTGGGTGATGAACTCGTCACCGCTGTAGCGCTTCTGGTCGCCGTGGTGGGCGCAGGCGAACTCGAAGGCGCGGGCGATCTTGTCGCGATCGATCGTCGCCACGGCCACCGCGGTTCCCGCGAGGGCCGGATGCTGCTCCTCGTGCGCAGAGTCGAACTCCTCGATGACCGCGAACAGGTCGCCGAGCAGCTCCTGGTGCTCTACGGAAATTTTGGGCTCTGCAGAAATGAACGTGCCTCCGAAAACTCTTGGCTGTAGACGCGGAACGCCGCCGAGCGCTCCAGATCCGTCCCTTCAGAGGATACGACGCCGACCAAGCCGTCGCCCGCATTCGTGTCACCTGCCACGAGGCCGAGTTCGCGGAGCACGCGGAACGAACGAGCCGCGGTCTCAGGGTCGAGCGGGTGTGGGCCCGGTCCGGCGAGCGCCGCGCGCAGCTCGGGCCCGGACGCCTGCCCCGCCGCGCGGAGCGCGCGGAAGACCGCGGCGATCGTCTCGCGCGAGGGCGCCTGGCGGCCGAGGACTGCGAGCCCGAACTCCCGCTCGCCCTCGGAATAGAGCGGGTGGACGAAGCCCGTTCCCGCCGGCACGGCCGCGCCGGGCGGCGCGACGGAGGGATCGGTGACGGAGAGCATCGCCGCCCGGGCGATCTCGAGGAACGCCGCCTTCTCGGCTTTCGCCGCGGCGAGCGGGATCGTGACCCGCTCGGCGTCGAGCGGCGTCCGTGGCGCGTCGACGAGGACGACGTGCTCGAAGGAGGCGGCGAGGTCCGGCGCCAGGGCCAGGGCCGCGTAGTCGACGAGCGCGAGCCCGCCCGACGCGCGCGCCGCGAGCCCCGCGACCGCCGCCGCCGAGCAGCGGTGGCAGGCGATGAGCGCCGCGCCGCCGTTGAAGCGAGCGAGTCCGCCGGCGCCGTTGGCGAGCGCCGCCCGCCGCGAGGCGTCGGCGACGACGGTGAGCACCCCCGCCCCGCTCGAGACGAGCTCGGCGATCGTCGCGATGGGGCTCGAACCGTGGCCGTCGACCACGCGGCGCGAGCCTCCCGCGCCGGCGTGGCGCCTTTCTCCCGCATAGGGTGAGTTTCGCGCCACGCCCCCGCCGCTCAGGTCGCGATCGAGCTCGGCCTCGAAGCGCGCCCACCACTCGGCCTCACCGCACCCGCATGGGTGGGGTGAGATCGCGTCGGGGGTCTGGTCGAGGGGGTAGACCTCGCGCAGCACGACCCGGGGCTCCACCGCGCCGTTCCAGTGGTTGACCTCGAGGCGCACCGCGGCGTCGAGCATGTCGTCGTCATCGACGCCGAAGTTCGTCCGACCGAAAGCGACGCCCAGCGCCCGGTGCGAGCCGCTGTGGAGGCTGAACCGCGAGTGCTTCCCCTCCTCGCCCATCGTCCGCACATCGGTCATCCGCGCCGAGGGGACCATCAGCCGCACGCCGGGGTTGCCCATGCCGAACGGAGCGAGCTGCCCGAGCTCTTCGGCCAGGTCGAGGCCCAGCCCCACCCCACCGACCATCGCGTCGATCCGCTCGGTCCGCTTCAGGTCCTCCTCGCTCAGCACCTCGTTGGCATGGGCGGCGAAGGCGGCCCGGAACGCCTCCACGTACTCGGCTTTGATCGACAGCCCGGCCGCGGCCCTGTGGCCGCCGAAGGTCTCCAGATGCTCGGAGCACGCCTCGAGCGCCGCGTGGAGATCGAAGCCGGGGATGCTGCGACCGGAGCCCCGCCCTCCCCCTTCCTCGTCGAGCGAGATCACGACGACGGGGCGGTGATGACGCTCGACCATGCGCGAGGCGACGATCCCGACCACGCCGGGATGCCATCCCCGACCGGCCACCACCAGCCCGTTGGCTTCCTTCAGCTCGTCGGGCAGCTGCCGCCGCGCCGTCTCCGCCGCCGCGTCGACCTCGCGCTCGGTGGCCCGGCGCTCGGAGTTGGCGCGACCCAGCTCTGCGGCGATCTGCCTCGCCCGGTTCTCGTCCTCGGTGAGCAGGAGCTCGACGCCGGCGTCCGCGCGATAAAGGCGTCCCGCCGCGTTGATCCTCGGCGCGAGCCGGAACCCGAGGTCCCCCTCGTCAAGACGACCCGGATCGCATTTCGAGGCCTCCATCAGGGCTTTGAGCCCGACGCGTCCGGTCCGCCGCATCTCCGCCAGTCCCCGCCTGACCAGCGACCTGTTCTCCCCGATCAACGGCACGACATCGGCCACCGTCGCCAGCGCCACGAGGTCCAGATCCTTTTCGGCGGCGGCGGAGGCCCCCTCCCGCAACGCACAAGCCAGCTTCCAGGCGACAGCCGTCCCACAAAGCGAGGTGAAGGGATAGCTCGAGACTTCCGGGTGCAGGATCAGACAACCAGGCAGCTCGTCGTCGCGCTGATGGTGGTCCGTGACCACCACTTCCATCCCCAGCTCCTGCGCCAGCGCCACCTGCCCGACCGCGGTGATCCCGCAGTCGACCGTGATCAGCAGTCCGGTCCCGCGCTCGGCGAGCTTCCGCACGTTGTCCTCGCTCAGGCCGTAGCCGTCGGCGATCCGGTCGGGGATCAGCCAGTCGCAGTCGGCGCCGAGCTCGCGCAGGGTGGAGATCATCAGGGCGGTCGCGCAGACGCCGTCGACGTCGAAGTCGCCGTGCACGGTGATCCGCTCGCCGGCTTCGATCGCCGCCCAGATCAGGCCCGCCACCTCCTCCATCCCCTCGAACATCTCCGGCGGGTGCGACTCGTCGGCGTCGAGGAAGGCCCGCGCCTCCTCCGGCGTCCGGTAGCCGCGCCGCACGAGGGTCACGGCGACCGGCCGGCTCAGGTTGAGCGCCTCGGCGACGGCGCGGGCCTCGGCAAAGTCATAGGGGTCGGCGGCGAACGCCTTGGCAGATTCCGGCACATCTCCCAGGCTAGGTAGACGTCCGGCGGAAAACGCCGGCATTACGTCCGCAAAATGCCTGGAACGACGGACTAGTCGTAGTGCGGTTCGCGGCTGCCGAGCAGCCAGACGACGCCGAGGCCGAGCGCGACGCCGGGGATCGCCGAGAGAGCGGTGCCGATCGTCGTGTTGCCGACGCTCTGGCCGTCGATCAGCAGGATGATCGTGCCGACCACGATCGCGCCGATCACCGAGCCGACGAAGGCGCCGACGATGCCCTGCCAGAAGCGATCGGGCAGGAAGACGGTGAAGTGCCAGAGGGCGATGCCCATCGTCAGGAAGACCAGGAAGGCCATCAGTCGCGCCCCTCGCTCATCGGCGTCGTCCTTTACGTCGCTGCGCCCGTTTGGCGCGCCGCTCCTCGTTACGTTTGCGTCGCTCCGCCGACTCCGGGTTGGCTTCGGAGCCGTTGGTACTGCGACCGGCGCGCGCGGGCGCCTTCTCCTCCGGCTCCGGCGCACTTTCCGCTTCCGGGGCCGGCTCGGGCTCCGGCGCCTCGATGCCCTGCGGCTCGACCGGCGCCTCCGTCGGCTCCGCGGTCG
Source organism: Solirubrobacterales bacterium (assembly GCA_035547715.1). Taxonomy (GTDB): domain Bacteria; phylum Actinomycetota; class Thermoleophilia; order Solirubrobacterales; family 70-9; genus VAYN01. The sequence continues at coordinate 5,855 of DASZUH010000427.1, read as the reverse complement.
CGGCGCGGCCGCGGCCCAGTCGACGTCGGCGCTCCGCCACCGGCGCCTCGGCGATCGGTGCTTCGGCTTCGATGTCCGCCTCGATTTCGGCCTCGGTCTCGTCGTCGTCGGCCAGCTTCGCCACCTGGACGTCGTCGGCGAAGGCCGGCACGACGCCGCCCTCGACCTCGGCGATCCGCTGGCGCCGGCGGACGAAGCCCGGCTCGCGTTCCTTCCACGCGGTCAGCACCGGCGAGGCGATGAAGATCGACGAGTACGTACCGGAGGCGATCCCGATCAGCATCGCGAAGGCGAAGTCCTGCAGCGTCGAGCTGCCGAAGACGAGCAGCGAGAGCACCGCGAGGAGCGTCGTGAAGCTGGTCGCCAGCGACCGGGTCAGGACCTCGCTCATCGAGCGGTTGACGATCTGCGAGAACGCCGCGCGCGGCATGCGCGGCACGTTCTCTCGTATTCGGTCGAACACGATGATCGTGTCGTAGAGCGAGTATCCCAAGATGGTTAAGAAGGCCGCCACGGTGCCACTCGACACTTCTTTGCCGGTCAGCGCGTAGACGCCGCCGGTGATCAAGATGTCGTGGAACAGCGCGATCAGGACCGGCACGGCGAATTTCGGCTCGAATCGCAAGGCCACGTAGACCAAGATCACGAGCAGCGAGAAGATCAGCGCCTTGACCGCCGATTCGGCGACCTGGTTGCCGAAGGTCGGCCCGACGCTGGTGCTTTCGAAGCCTTCGCTGTCGATCCCGTAGGTCTTCTGCAGCTCCGCTTCGACGTCGTGGACCTCGCCCGGCTGCAGCTGCGCCGACTCGATCTGGAAGACGTTGTTGCCGAAGTGCGGCACGGTGACCTGCTGGACCTCGGCGTTTTCGACCCCGGCTTCTTCCAGGGTCCCGCGCACCGATTCCTCGTTGGTCGGCTTTTCCAGCGCCGCGGTGATCCGCGTGCCCGACTTGAAGTCGATGCCGAAGTTCAGCTCCTTGGTCGAGAGCGCCACCGCCCCGATCAGCAGGATGATCCCGGAGAAGGTGAAGAACCAGCGGCTGGCGCCCATGAAGTCGAAGTGCCATCTGCGGCCCTCGCCGCCGGCCCCGAGCGCGTTCGCCGAGCGCAGCATCTTCGAGTTGCTCATCGTGCCGAGCAGCGCCTGGGTGAAGACGACCGCGGTGAGCAGCGAGGTGATCGTGCCGACGCCGAGCGTGAAGGCGAAGCCCTTGACCCCGGCGGTCGCCAGGACGAAGAGGATGAAGGCGGTCAGGAGGGTGACGACGTTCGCGTCGACGATCGTCGAGATCCCGCGTTTGTAACCGGCGGCGATCGCGCTGGACATACCTCTCCCGGCGCGCACCTCCTCCTTTATTCGCTCGAAGATGACGATGTTCGAGTCGGCCGCCACGCCGATCGTCAAGACGAGCCCCGCGATCCCCGGCAGCGTCAGCGTGATCGGGATCAGTTTGATCAGGGCGAAGAAGATCACCCCGTAGGCGACCAGCGCGATCACCGCGATCAGGCCGAGGATGCGGTAGTAGGCGAGCAGGAAGATGACGACGAGGGCGAGGCCGATGATCCCGGCCTTGATCCCGTCGTGGAGGGCCTGCGAGCCGAGCGTCGCCGAGACCTGCGTCTCGGAGATCAGGTGCAGGTCGATCGGCAGCGCGCCGATCTGCAGCGTCGTCGCCAGTTCCTGCGCCTGTTCGAGGCCGTGTTCGCCGGAGAAGCCGCCGGAGATCTGGGCGCCCTGGCGGCCGTCGATCCCATCCGGGTTTTCCTGGAAGTTGATGATCGGCCGGCTCTGGACTTCGTTGTCGAGGATGACCGCGAAGTGCCCGGAGAGCGCCGCCGCTTCTTCGGAGGACACCGGGCCGATCGCCGACGCGGCGCCGCGCTGGGCGATTTCCCGGGTGACTTTCTGGAAGTTCTCGCGCCCTTCGTCGGTGAATTTGAAGGAGACGTTCGGTTCGCCCGAGCCCTGCGAGTATTCCTGCTTCGGTTCGGTGATTTCCGAGCCCGACAGCGACGGGTTGTCCTTCAGCGCGAACCAGCCGGGCTGGGCGGTTTCGTCGACCTTGCCGGTTTCGTCGGTGGGCAGTTCGGAGACGAGGATCGTGCCGGCCGGGACTTCGATGACGATGCCGTCTTTGGGCAGCGTTTCGCCGGTCGGGCTTTCGTAGAGGTCGCTCTTCTTCTGCTCGGGACCGGCGAGCAGTTTGTGCGGCGCCTCCTTTTCGAAGAGGTAGTACTGCGTCTTGCCGCTCGAGCACTTCGTGCATTCTTCGTTCGGTTCCTGTTCGGCGGCGAGCAGGGCGGCCGAGTAGGCGTTCGGGAACGCTCCCGAGACGATCAGCGAGCTGTTCTCGAAGCTCTTCGGATTGCGTCCGGCGGCTTTCCATTCTTTTTCGAGCTTTTTGACCGCGGCGGGTGGCGGCTGCTGGCCGGGATGGCCGCCGATCGCCCGCTCCGGGCCGATCAGGTTCGGCTCCCAGTCGAAGAAGTAGAGCTGCGCCGTGGTCCCCACCTGTTCGGCGGCGCGGTTGGCGTCGGTGACGCCCGGCAGGCCGACGGTGATGTTCTTTTCACCGAGTCGCGCGACTTCCGCCTCGGAGACGCCGAGGTTGTTGATCCGCTTTTCGATGATGTTGATCGAGTCTTCGATGTCTTCACCGGAGACCTCGGTGTTGGTGCCGGTCGGCTGGCCTTCGTAGACCAGCTGCAGGCCGCCCTGGAGATCGAGCCCGAGCTTCGTTTCCTTGGTCGCGATGATCACCGCGGAGATGGCGACGAGCGCGACCACGAAGAGCAGGACGAAGACGTGCTGCCGCCTTGAGCCCATCAGTACCTAGCCCTCCGGGGTGAGGACAAGCAGAAGCCCGCCGTCGTCGTCATAGGCGGGAAAGACGTCGGCGACCGCCTTCGCGGGAAGGTCGCCCTCGGCGTTGACCGAGACGCGCTTGGAGAGCGAGCGCACCCCCCACTCGAGCGAGGTCTCGATCGGATCCGTCTGGCCGTCGCCGTTGGTGTCGGCCTCGGGGCCGCCCTCGCCGGGGTCGATCCAGTCGAGACCGAGGACCTCGCGCACCGGTCGCCCGATCACGTCCTCGTCAGTCAGCCCCGTCAACTCGTAGCTCCCCTTGCCCGCATCGATGATCCGCCCCTGTTGATCGCAGACGAAGAACGCCGCGTTCGGAGCCGGATAATAATCGTCGAGTAGTTCGAATACGAATCCGAAACCACATTTCGAGCAACCCTTGGGCCGACGGCTGAAACCTTCGGTCCGGGAGCCGCTGACCTCGCGGTGTCCGCAGTTTGGGCAGATGAAAAACGGCATGGTCGGGTCAGCCTAGATGAAAGTCTTATGCGGCGAGTTAACGCTTCTGGCCGCGCTAAAACAGGCTGGCGGCGCCCTCGGGAGCGGCCAGGCCGAGGTGGTCGTAGGCGCGCTGCGTGAGCACCCGTCCGCGCGGGGTCCGTTTGAGCAGGCCTTGCTGAAGCAGGTAGGGCTCGAGCACGTCCTCGATCGTATCCGGCTCCTCGCCGACGGCGATGGCAAGGGTCGAGAGGCCGACCGGGCCGCCGCCGAATTTGGTCGCCACGGCGTCGAGCAGGGCGCGATCGGCGCGGTCGAGGCCGGCCTCGTCGACCTCGAGCATCGCCAGCGCGTCGGCCGCCAGCGCGGCGTCGATCGCCCCCGTCGCCTTCACCTCGGCGTAGTCGCGGACCCGCTTCAGGAGGCGGTTGGCGACGCGCGGCGTGCCGCGCGAGCGGGCGGCGATCGTGTGCGCCCCGGGCGTGTCGATCTCCACCTCGAGGATCCCGGCGGAGCGCTCGACGATCAGCGCGAGGTGCTCCGGGCTGTAGTGCTCGAGCCGGTGGCTGACGCCGAAGCGGTCGCGCAGCGGCGTGGTCAGGAGGCCCGCGCGGGTGGTCGCGCCGATCAGCGTGAAGGGCGGCAGCGGCAGGGTGACGGTGCGGGCGCCGGCGCCCTGGCCGAGCACCACCGGCAGCTCACCGTCCTCCATCGCCGGGTAGAGCGTCTCCTCGACCGCGCGGCCGAGCCGGTGGATCTCGTCGATGAAGAAGACGCTGCCGGGCTCCAGCGCGGTGAGGAAGGAGGCGACGTCGGCCTTGCGCTCGAGCGCCGGGCCCGCGGTCTGGACCAGCGGCACGCCGAGCTCGGCGGCGACGATGTTGGCGAGCGAGGTCTTGCCGAGCCCGGGCGGACCGGCGAGCAGGACGTGGTCGAGCGGCTCGCCGCGGCGGCGGGCGGCCTCGATGAAGATCGCCAGCTGCTCGGTCACCTGGACCTGGTTGACGAAGTCGGCCAGGGTCGGCGGGCGCAGGCTCTTGTCGAGGTCCTCGACGTCGGCGCGGGCGTCGTGGACGCGGACCTCGGCGTCGATATCCATACCGGCATCTCCTCCGCTCCCGCCAGGGGCCAAAGAGTCAGATATGGATGGCCCCTGGCTCCCGCGTCCGGCGATGCCGGGCGAGTGCTCATAGCCGGGCGTCACGATTCTCTTACGCGCACTCATCGACCGCTCCCGGCCTTGCGCAGGGCGCCCGCGAGGAGCGCCTCGGCGTCGTCGCCCTCGAGCCCCTCGAGTAGCTGCTCGGCCTCGAGTGGCTGGTAGCCGAGGTTGACCAGGCCGTCGCGGGCCAGCGAGCGGGCGTCGCCTTCCTCGGCGGCGGCGATCACGCCGGAGGTCGCTTCGAGCGCGCCCGCGACCTTGTCACGGAGCTCGACCACGATCCGCTCCGCGGTCCGCTTGCCGATGCCAGGCACGGCCTGGAAGCGTTTCGTGTCGCCGGCGGCGATCGCCCGGAGGAGCTCGCGGGAGCTGCCGCCGGAGAGCGCCGCGATCGCCACTTTGGGACCGACGCCGCTGACCGAGATCAGCATGCGGAAGAGGTCGCGCTCGTCTTCGGAGGCGAAGCCGTAGAGGGCGAGCGAGTCCTCGCGGGCGATCAGCTCGGCGTGCAGAAAGGCCTCCGAGCCGGCCGCGGGGACCGACTTCAGGGTTTCCGAGGAGACCGCCAGCCGGTAGCCGACACCGTGGGCGTCGATCACGACGTGGTCGGGGCGGCGGACGAGGACCTCGCCGCGGACGGCGGCGATCATCCCGACACCCGCGCGGTGAAGCGTGCCTTGACGGCGGTGCCCTGGGCCGGCGCGCCGGTCGCGAGGGCGGCACCGGCGCCGCCGCTGCGGGCGACCGCCTGGCGCCGGCCTTCGCCGCCGCCGTGGCAGATCGCGACCGCGAGGGCGTCGGCGGCGTGGTCGGGCGTCGGCGGATCCGGCAGCCCGAGCAGGGTGCCGACCATTCGCTGCACCTGCGCCTTGCCCGCCGCGCCGCTGCCGCAGACCGCCATCTTGATCGCCTGCGGCGTGTAGGCGAAGCAGGCGATGCCGCGCTGGGCGGCGGCCAGCATCGCCACCCCGCTCGCCTGGCCGACCGCCATCGCCGAGCCGACGTTGCGGCCGAAGTAGACCTGCTCGATCGCCAGCGCCCGCGGCTGGTGCGTCGCCATCAGCTCCCCGAGCGCCGAGTGGATCCGCTCCAGCCGTCGCTCCATCGGCACCCCGGCCGTCGTCGCGACGACGCCGCCGTCGAGCGCGACCATCCGGTTGCCGTCCACGCCGACGACGCCGAAGCCAAGATTTGCCGCACCGGGATCGATCCCCATCACCACCTGCATAAGAGACTGATTCTGGGAGAAGCCTCGGATGCCTCCCTGAGATGGCCTCGGGGCGGGGCGGCCGTGCGTGGTGGGTGGCGGAAGGCCGCGGTCCGCGACCGCGGTGGCCGTCCGAGATGCGTCCCGGGCGTCTCGTGGCGGCCCCGGCAGGTTGTGACCGCCAC
>DASZUH010000426.1:0-3205 GCA_035547715.1 Solirubrobacterales bacterium | reverse complement strand
CCATCAAGGAATTCAAGTCCATGGTGAAGCGCCTGCACTCGGAAGGCATCGAGGTGATCCTGGACGTGGTCTATAACCACACCGCCGAGGGCAACCAGCTCGGCCCCACCCTGTGCTTTCGCGGCATCGACAACGCCGCCTACTACCGGCTCGAGGGAAACCAGCGCTATTACACCGATTACACCGGCTGCGGCAACACCTTCAACATGCGCCACCCGCGCGTGCTGCAGCTGATCATGGACAGCCTGCGCTACTGGGTGGAGGAGATGCACGTGGACGGCTTCCGCTTCGACCTGGCCTCGGCGCTGGCGCGCGAACTGCACGCGGTGGACCGTCTCGGCGCCTTCTTCGACATCATCCACCAGGACCCGCTGCTGTCGCAGGTGAAACTCATCGCCGAGCCTTGGGACGTCGGGCCGGGCGGCTATCAGGTGGGCAACTTCCCGGTGCTGTGGGCCGAGTGGAACGGGATCTACCGCGACTCGATCCGGGACTTCTGGCGCGGCCAGGGGTCGCTCGGGGACTTCGCCGGGCGCTTCACCGGGTCGAGCGACCTCTACCAGCCCGAAGGTCGGCCGCCGCACTCCTCGATCAACTTCGTCACCGCCCACGACGGCTTCACCCTGCGCGACCTCGTCTCCTACGACGGCAAGCACAACGAGGCCAACTACGAAGGCAACGACGGCGGCACCGACGACAACCGGTCGTGGAACTCGGGGGCCGAGGGGCCGAGCGACGACCCCGCGGTGGCGGACCTGCGCGGGCGCCGGCAGCGCTCGATGCTGGCGACGCTGCTGCTCTCGCAGGGGGTGCCGATGCTGCTCGGCGGCGATGAGATGTCGCGCAGCCAGGAGGGCAACAACAATCCTTGGTGCGTCGACTCGGAGCTGACCTGGTTCGACTGGGAGCTGGCCGGGCGCGAGGACGACCTGGTCGACTTCACCCGCCGGCTGATCGCGCTGCGGCGGGCGCACCCGGTGCTGCGGCGGGCGGCGTTCCTGACCGGGGAGGAACCGCTCGGCTCGGGGCTGCCGGACGCCTGGTGGTTCCGGCCCGACGGCCTGCGGATGACGCGGCGCAACTGGCAGGACGGCGAGGCGCGCGCCCTCGGCCTCTTCCTCAACGGCCTCGAGATCCCGGGCACCGACGACGAGGGCGACCGGATCACCGACGACAGCTTCCTCATCCTCTTCAACGCGGGCGCCGACCCGGTCGACCTCCGCCTGCCGACGCGGCGGTTCGGCGCGATGTGGGTGGTCGAGCTGACCACCGCCGAACCCGACCGGCTGCCGGAGGGCGAACGGGTCGCGCCGCGGACCACCGTCACCGTGCCCGGCTGGTCGGTGGTGGTGCTGCGTCGGGTGGCGCGGTGAGGGCGACCTACCGCCTGCAGCTCGGACCGTCGCTGACCTTCGCGCACGTGCGGGAGCTGGTTCCCTACCTGAAGGAGCTGGGGATCAGCCACCTCTACCTCTCGCCGTCGTTCCAGGCGCGGGAGGGGTCGACGCACGGCTACGACGTGATCGATCCGACCCGGATCTCGGACGCGCTCGGCGGCGAGGAGGGCCTGCGGGCGCTCGCCGCCGCCGGGGTCGGGGTGATCCTCGACATCGTCCCCAACCATATGGCGGCGGTCGACGAGAACCGCTACTGGGCCGACGAGGAGTTGCGGCGCAAGTTCTTCGACCTCGATCCGGTGAGCGGCCGCCCGCGCCGCTTCTTCGACATCGACGAACTGGCGGGGGTGCGACAGGAGGACCCGGAGGTGTTCGAGGAGACCCACAGGCTGGCGCTGCGGCTGGTCGGCGAAGGCGTCGTCGACGGGCTGCGGGTCGACCATCCCGACGGGCTGGCGGACCCGGCCGGCTACCTGGCGCGGCTGCGCGAGGGAGGGGCGGAGCGGGTCTGGGTCGAGAAGATCCTCGCGGCGAACGAGGAGCTGCGCGACTGGCCGGTCGAGGGGACCGTCGGCTACGAGTTCCTGAACGACGCGGCGGCGTTGTTCGTCGATCCGGCCGGGGAGGCGCCGATGACCGCGCTCTACCGGGAGCTGACGGGGGAGACGCGTCCGTTCCACGAGCTCGCCGACGAGGCGAAGCTCGAGCAGGCGACGGGCACGTTCAGGCCGGAGGTGGAGCGGCTGCGCCGCGTCGAAGACGTGCCCGACCTGGAGCGCTCGCTGGCCTCGCTGCCGATCTACCGCACCTACGTGCGCCCGGCCGACGGCGGGCCGGAGTCGGGCGCCGCCGATCCTGCCGACCGCGCCGCGATCGACGCGGCCCGTGAGCGCGGGATGTCCGACGCGGTCGCCGATCGCCTCACGCTCGACGCGCCGGCGCCCGCCGAGTTCGTCACCCGCTTCCAGCAGACGACCCCGGCGATTACCGCGAAGGGCGTCGAGGACACCGCCTTCTACCGCGACGTGCGCCTGCCGGCGTTGAACGAGGTCGGCGGCGACCCTGGCCGCTTCTCGCTCGGCGTCGAGGACTTCCACGCGCGCTGCGCCGAGCGCGCCCGGCGCTTCCCCCGCAACCTGCTCATCACCCAGACCCACGACACGAAGCGCAGCGGCGATTCGCGCGCCCGGATCGGCGCGCTGGCGGGGATCGCCGCGGAGTGGCGTGCCGAGGTGACGGGCTGGTTCGAGCGGGCGGCCCCGCTGCGCACCGAGGTCGACGGCCGCATGGCGCCGGACGCGAACGAGCAGTACCTGATCTTCCAGACCCTGGTCGGGGTGTGGCCGGCGACGGTCGAGCGGGTCGAGGAGTACGTGCGCAAGGCGCTCCGTGAGGCGAAGCGCAACACCAACTGGGTGGAGCCGAACGAGGAGTGGGAGGGGGCGGTGCTGGCGTTCGTGCGCGGCGTCTACGCGCCGGGCCCGCTGCAGGACGCGATCGACGCCTTCGTCGCCCGTGTCGCGCCCCTGGGCGAGCGCGCCGCCGTCGGCCAGCTCCTGCTGAAGCTCACCACGCCCGGGGTCCCCGACATCTACCAGGGCGACGAGCTCTGGCGCCTCTCGATGGTCGACCCCGACAACCGCCGCCCGGTCGACTGGCAGGAGCGCCGCGACGCCCTCGCCGCCCTCGACTCCGGCGCCGAGGTCACCCGCGCCAACGTCAAGCTCCACCTCATCCGCCGCGCCCTCGCCCTCCGCGCCCGCCGCCCCCGGCCCTTCGCCGCCGCCTACAACCCCCTCGCCGCCGAC
>DASZUH010000425.1:0-7298 GCA_035547715.1 Solirubrobacterales bacterium | reverse complement strand
AGGGCCGAGCGCAGGAGCGCCTCGCGGGCGGGGTCCCAGGAGAAGCCGAGCAGGCGGCGGATCGCGGGCGGGAGCATGCCGACCGAGACCAGCTTGATCGTCTCGTGGACCGGGGTGATCGCGACGCGCACCAGCGGGTTGAACGGCGGCGGCGCGAGGACCATCGCCTTGGCCGCCGCGCGGCGCTCGTCGGAGATCCAGAGGCTGCCGTCGGCGAGGCGGCCGTCGACGTGGTCGCGGAGGTCGGTCCAGGTGGCGGGCATCGAGTCGGGCGGCAGGCCGAGCAGCTCGCCGACGCGGCGATATTCGGCCCAGTAGCGCTCGCGGTCGTCGCGGTCGAGCGAGCCGAAGATCCGCTCGTGGTAGATGAGCGCCGAGTCGGCCGGCGTCGCCGGCACCCAGAGGCCGAGCGCCGGATCGGACGCCGCGTAGGGCGTCCCCGCCGGGACCGGGCCGTAGTCCTCCTCGGTGACGCCCTTCACCCGGCCGTGCATGGCGCGGACGGCGCGCCCCGTCTCCTCGGCCTGGTCGCGGGTGCCGAAGTAGATCCGCGACATGCGCTCGTCGGTGCGCAGGAGGCGCGTGCGTGGATCGTCGAAGATGATCGAGTGACGCTCGAAGCCGACCACCGCGAGCGGGTCGCAGGCCTGCATCAGCAGGGCGCGGACGCCGGAGAACAGCACGACGCGCTCGCCGTGCAGGCGGCGGACCATCGAGTCGGCGGCGAAGAAGCCGTCGACCTCGGCGGCGCGGAGCGTCGTGGTGGTGCCGTCGCCCATCGGCGGAGATGGTATTGAGGTGGGCCTGCAACGATGACCGAGCGACGCGCCTTCCCACCCCTGCACCGAAGCGACCTGGACGCCGACCCGTTCGCCCAGTTCGTCCGCTGGTACGAGGCGGCGAGCGAGGAGGTGCCGCTCGCCGACGCGATGACGCTGGCGACGATCGGCGAGGACGGCACGCCCGACGCGCGGATGGTGCTGCTGAAGGGCCACGGCCCGGATGGCTTCCGCTTCTTCACCAACTACGGGAGCGCCAAGGCGGGCGAGATCGCCGCCGACCCGCGCGGCGCGCTGATCCTCCACTGGCGCGAGCAGGACCGCCAGGTGCGCGCCCGCGGCCCGATCGAGCGCCTCCCCGCGGCCGACTCCGACGCCTACTTCGCCGGCCGCGCGCGCGAGAGCCGGCTCGGCGCCTGGGCCTCGCCGCAGTCGCGGCCGCTCGCCGACCGGGCGGAGCTCGACCGGCGCCTCGCCGAGGTCCGCGAGCGCTTCGCCGACGTCGAGGACGTCCCCCGACCCGACAACTGGGGCGGCTTCCTCCTGCGGCCGCGGACGATCGAGTTCTGGCAGGGGCAGCAGGCCCGCCTCCACGACCGCTTCCTCTACACCCGCGAAGCGGACGGCTGGCGGATCGGGCGCCTGGCGCCCTGAGCCGGGCGCCGGCCCGGGAACGACCTCGCTGCAGGAAGGTCGAGATCGCCTACGGCCGGGCTTCGAGGATCAGGTTGAAGGGCGTCTCGGTCGCCCGCCGCACCGAGGAGAAGCCGCCCTCCCTGATCACCTCGGTGAGCCGCTCCTCGCCCGCCTGTGCGCCGAGCGCCAGGCCGACCTCCTGGTCGAGCGAGGCGGGCGTGCAGATCATCGTCGAGGCGCCGTAGAAGATCCGGCCGACCGGGTTGAAGTTGTCCTCGGGATGGTCGCCCGCGAACGGCTCGACGATCATCCAGGTGCCGTCGCTCGCCAGCGTCTCGTGGATGTGGGTCGAGGCGCCGACCGGGTCGCCCATGTCGTGCAGGCAGTCGAAGACGGCGACGAGGTCGTAGTGGTCATCGGGGAAGTCCTTCGCCGTGGCGACGTCGAACTTGGCCCGGTCGGCGACCCCCGCCGCGTCGGCGGCCTCGCGCGCCCGCTCGATCGAGGCCTCGTGGTAGTCGTAGCCGTGGAACTCGGAGGCCGGGAACGCTTCCGCCATCAGCACGGTCGAGGCGCCGTGGCCACAGCCGACGTCGGCGACCTTCGCCCCCTCGGCCAGCTTCTCCTCGACCCCATCGAGCGCCGGGATCCACTCGGCGACCAGGTGGCCCTTGTAGCCGGGACGGAAGAAGCGCTCGGTGCCGTGGAAGAGGCGGCGGTCGTGCTCGTGCCAGCCCATGCCTTCGCCGCTGCGGAAGGCGTCGAGGATCCGCTCCTCGTCGGCGTACAGCGAGGCGATCAGGTCGAAGGCGCCGAGCAGGTAGTACGGGCTCTCATCGTCGGCGAGGGCGAGCGCCTGCTCGGGCGGCAGCTCGTAGGTCTCGGCGACGGCGTCGTAGGTGACGTAGCCGGCGGCGGCCTGGTTGCGCAGCCACTCGCGCACCGACCGCTCCGCCACGCCGGCGCGTTCGGCGACCTCGGCCGATCGCAGCGGGCCGGCGCCGGCCATCGCCTTGTAGAGGCCGAGCCGATCGCCGATCACGAACAGCGGCGCACTGATCGCCGCGCCCATGTCGAGGACCGCCTGGCCCATGACTGCTTCGAGTTTCTCCGGGTCGATCTCGGTCGCGCTCATCGTCGCCTCCAGGCGGGTATGAAGTTTTTTAGAGCGAGATCCCTGCCTTTGCCTGAGTAGAGCCGACGCGACCGGGGCTGTCAAGGCGACGCGAGCAAGTTGAGCCGCCCGCTCAGGTCTGTGACCAAGCCTCGCCCGCGTGCCCTTTATAGCCTGCGGCGATGCCCGGCAGACGCCCCCACGCGGAGGACCATCTCAGCTTCCGCGCCAACTGGCTGCGGGCGGCGGTGCTCGGCGCCAACGACGGCATCCTCTCGACCTCGAGCCTCGTCCTCGGCGTCGCCGCCTCGGGCGCGTCGCGGAGCGCGATCGTCACCGCCGGCGTCGCCGGCCTGGTCGCCGGGGCGGGCTCGATGGCCGCCGGCGAGTACGTCTCGGTCAGCTCTCAGCGCGACACCGAGGACGCCGACCTACGGCTCGAGGCGCGCGAGCTGGCCGAGGACCCGGAGGGCGAGCTGGCCGAGCTGACCGGCATCTACGAAGGGCGCGGCCTCCCGTCCGAGCTGGCCCTCCAGGTCGCCACCACCCTGACCGAGAAAGACGCCCTCGCCGCCCATGCCCGCGACGAGCTCGACCTGACCGCGGACCGTCGCGCCCGCCCGCTCCAGGCCGCGGGCGCCTCGGCCCTCTCCTTCGCCACCGGCGCCATCCTCCCACTGCTCGCCGTCGGCCTCTTCGGCAGCTCGATCCGCATCGTCGCCTGCGTCGTCGTCACGATCCTGGCGCTCGCCGGGCTGGGCGCGCTCGGCGCCCGCCTCGGCGGCGCGCCCGAGGTCCCGGCGATGCTCCGCGTCGTCTTCTGGGGGGCGATCGCGATGGGCGCCACCTCGGCGATCGGCGCGCTGGTCGGCGCCGCGGTCTGAGCGCCGCCGCACCCTCCTCCCCGGTCCCAAGCGGCCTGCCGCACTCCGCCGCGCGTCCCCCTATCGTTGCCCACCCTTTGTACGAGCCTTCCCAGCAACTGATCGGCGGCAGGGGCCGCGGCCGATCGCTTCCGGCATGGCCCGACGCCCGGCCCCTCCGCGCCTGGCAGAAGGAGGCCACCGAAGCGGTGCGGGCGCACTCCGGCGCGAGCTTCCTCGCCTCGGCGACGCCGGCGGCGGGCAAGACGACCTTCGGCCTCCACATCGCCCACCGGATGCTGGTCGCGGGGTACGTGCAGCGGGTCGTCGTCGCCGGTCCGACCACCCATATCTGCCGCCAGTGGGCCGCCGACGCGGCCCGCTACGGGATCGATCTCGAGCCGAACCGGCCGAACTCCGACGGACCTGAGTCGAACGATTTCCACGGCGTCGCGGTCACCTACCAGACGATCGCCGCCGGGCCCGACACGCACCGCGACGCCGCCGCCCGGCGCTCGACCCTGCTGATCGCCGACGAGCCCCACCACATGGGCGACGAGGCGGCCTGGGGGCTGCGCGCCCGCCGCGCCTTCGACGGCGCCCGCTTCCGCCTGCTGCTCTCCGGGACGCCGTTCCGCTCCGACAACTCGGCGATCCCCTGGGTCGCCTACGACGAGGACGGCGTCAGCAGCGCCGATTACGTCTACGGCTACCCGCAGGCGCTGCGCGACCGGGTCTGCCGGCCGATCACCTTCCTGCCCTACGACGGCGAGATGGAGTGGATCTCCGACGGCCGGCTGCGCAGCGGCGATTTCGACCTGGCGCTGCCGGCGGCGGAGTCGGCGCGACGGCTGCGCACGGCGCTGACGCCGGAGGGCGAGTGGATGGGCCACGTGCTGCGCGACGGCGACGCGCGGCTGACCCAGGTGCGCGCCGAAGGCCACCCCGACGCGGGCGGCCTGGTGATCGCCTCCAACCAGGAGCACGCGCGGGCGATCGCGGTGCGGCTCGGCTCGATCGCGGGGCAGCAGCCGGAGATCGTGATGAGCGACGAGCCCGGCGCCGGCCGCCGCATCGCCGCCTTCGCCGCCTCCGACCGGCGCTGGCTGGTCTCGGTCCTGATGGTCTCCGAGGGCGTCGACATCCCCCGCCTGCGGGTCGGCGTCTACGCCACCCCGGCGCGGACCGAGCTCTTCTTCCGCCAGGTCGTCGGCCGCTTCATCCGCACCACCCCGGGCGGCCCACGCAGGCAGATGAGCTACCTGCTGATGCCCGCCGACTTCCGCCTCAAGGCGCTGGCGCACGAGATCGAGGTGGAGCGCAACCACGCCCTCGACCTCTCGCCCGCGGGCGAGGAGGAGGCGGTGGAGGAGTTCGACGAGATCCCGACGACCGAGCCGGGCGAGGGCGGCGGCTTCGCCGCGCTCAGCTCGAGCGCCGCCGAGCTCGACGACGCGATCATGTCCGAGACGGCGCTCCAGCTCTTCCCCACCGACGACCCGAAGCCGCCGGCGAGGAAACCGATCGTCGCCACCCCCGCCCCGGTCCCGGAGCCCGAGGAGCGCGGGCGCGAGTCCGCCTACGCGACCCGCGAGCGCCTCCGCGGCGAGCGCAGCCGCATGGTCGGCGACCTCGCCCGCCGCACCGGCCGGTCCCACCGCGAGATCCAGGCCCGCATCAACCGCGAAACCAGGGTCAAATCCGTCGCCAACGCGACGATCGACCAGCTCGAACGCGGCAACGAGCTGCTGCGACGCGAGCTGCGGCGCTAGAGGCCGCCACCCTCGGCGGGCCCACCACGCCTAGGAGGGGCTCGACGGCAGGCGGGAGATCTGCGTCGCGATGCCGACCGCCGAGCGGTAGATCGGATAGCCGCAGAGGACGCCGAGCGCGATGCCGGCGATGGCGCCGAACGTGCCGAGCAGGTTGGCGAGGCTCCCCGGGCCGTGGATTCCGAGCAGCTCGGTGACGCCGACCAGGCCCAGGGCGCCCGGGACGAGCAGCCAGAAGGCGGGCAGGAACGTCACCAGCGCCGGCGGCCCCGAGGCCTGGCGCTCGACCAGGTAGGCGACCGGGGTCATCACCAGGGCGCCGCAGAAGGCGCTGACGTAGGCGCCGAAGAGCTGGTCGCCGATCACCTGCCCGACCCAGGCGGCGTAGAGCACGACGCAGAGCCAGAAGAGCGAGGGCCCGGAGAAGTAGATCCAGACGCCGACCCCGAAGACGAACACGCCGAGCCAGGGCGACCAGTCGCCGAGCAGGTTGGCCGGCGCCGTGATCAGGTGGGCTTCGGATGGTTCGCCGACCAGCTGCGCGCCGGCGATGATCCCGAAGGCGAGCAGGAGGAGGTGGAGCGAGCCCGAGATCAGCCGGCTCGATCCGGCGACCATCTCCCCCGCGGCGATCTCGATCGTGCCCATCGTCAGCGCCGCGCCGGGAAGGAAGGTGACCAGGGGAGCGAGCATCGCCCGCAGGTCGACCCGCCAGCCGGCGCGGACCAGCGCGAGTGCGACCGCGGAGACGGCGGCGGCGACGAGCACCGGCATCAGCACCTGGATCGTCGGCCAACGCGACCCGAACTGCCTGAAGGCGCCGACGGCGGCGCCGAGGACCGCGGCGACGGCGACGTCGGCCGCGGTCGGGTGGAGCACCAGGCAGATGCCGATGGTGAGGATCGTGTGGCCGGCGATCCGCGTCCAGGGGCGGAACCGCGGCTGCCGGTCGATGATCTCGGTGAGCGTCGCGAGGCCGTCGGCCGGCGTCACCTCGGCCCGTTCGGCGCGCTTCAGCAGGTCGAAAAGGGCGGCGGTCTGGTCGAGGCGGAAGGTGCCGCCGAACTGCCGCGTTTCCTCCAGCACCGGGGTCTCGGCGGGGCCCAGGGTGATCGCCAGAAAGGTCGGCAGCACCATCACCCGCGCCGCGGGCGCCCCGTACGCCGCGGCGACCAGCCGCAGCCGATCCTCGATCTCGTTGACCGCCTCCCCCGCCGCGTTCATCGCCCCGCCGAGGGCGACCAGCAGGACCCGCAGTTCGTCGGGGTCGACCGGGCCGGCCGTTCCCCCTTTCGCCGCCGGCGGCCCGCCGCGCCGGGTCCTTGCCGAAGCGGCGCTCATGTCCCCGGGCGAGCGCGCCGGAGGTGGAATCCGGGATCCGGCACGCGCGGGCCCGGGGTCGCTGTCCCCCGGAGGCGGCGGACGCCGACCTCGATCGGCAGCAGGTAGGCGACGATCATCACCGCCGGCGCACCCATGAAGGCCGCGGGTGGCGCGGTTGAGCCGAGGTCGGAGGCGACCGGCGAGAACGGCAGCGCCACACGGGGCAGGACGGCGACGGGGCGGCCGCCGTGGCTGGGCAGGGCGTTCGGACCGAAGCGGGCCGGCCCGACACCGCGCAGGTCGACCGACGCCGGTCCCGTGGGTCCCGACCGAAGGGCGGAGTCGATGGTCGCCATCGGCCCATCGTCCCAGGCCCACGGCAGGCGAAAACCGTCCTCGACCACGCTCGCCATGGGGCGATCTACGGATCTCCGCATTCCCGCGGGCACCGACGATCGACGCTTTCATGAGGCCAGATCCGCGGCGGGCCTGCCCCGGCCCGGCCGGCCTACGTGGTTGATTCCACGGACGGCGGCGCCTGAAGCCGTCGCCCGGGGCCGGCGGCCGTCCGAGTTGCGCCCGGCCTTCTCGGTTGCGGCCCTGGCAGGTTGAGGCCGCCACCGAGACGGCCGGGTCCGTGGGGAGGGGTGCGAGGGTTCGTGACGTGGGGCGGGGGACGTGCGCGTGTCGCCGGGAAGGAGCGCATGATCGGTGACGAAGGCGAATGGTCCGTGACGAAGGCCCATGAAACGTCACATCTCCTCCCGACTTCACGGGACCCGACCGTCAACCTGTCGCCTTTGGTAGCCCA
>DASZUH010000424.1:0-26199 GCA_035547715.1 Solirubrobacterales bacterium | reverse complement strand
GCATCGTGATCCGGGCGGATGAGGATCCGTGACCTTCCCGGAGTCTTCGTGACAAGAAACGCGCACTTCGTGGAGGACCCTGCGCCTCCCCCGGCACCCGTCACGAAGCTTCAACACTCCCCACACACCCGGCCTTCTCGGTGGCGGCCTCAACCTGCCAGGGCCGCCACGAGACGCCCGGGACGTCCCTCGGACGGCCGCAACGCCGCCGGGCCGCCGCCGGGCCGCCGCCGGACGCCGCTCGAACCGCCGCCCCGCCCCCGAACGCGCGCGCTCAGCGCCCCAGCGCCGCCGCGGTCGTCGCGTAGGCGCGCGCGGCCTCGCGGCCGCGGCGCAGGTGGTCGAGGTCGCCCTCGGCCATCACCAGGCGGCTCGAGAGGAGGTCCTCGATCTGGCGTTGGGCGCCGGCGGCGCGGTGCAGGGCCTCGGCCGCCGAGGCGGGCGGGCGGGGGGGCAGCAGGGCGATGATCCGCTGCGCCTCTTCGTAGTAGGGGGCGAGGTCCTGGGGGCGGTCCTCCTGGCAGGCGACGAGCTCGGCCTCGGCCAGCTCGGCGAGGCGCAGGTAGGGCTCGACGGCGGTGCCGTCGGCGCCCCCGACCTCGGCGCCCGGGCGGTCGCGGTCGGGGCTCACGCCGTCGCTCCGGCGCCGAGCGTGGGCCGGCCGCCGGCCATCGGCGGCGCCTCGGCGATCGCCGCCCACGCCTCGCGCAGCTCGCCCAGCAGCTTCGCCACCCGTTCGACCCGCTTCGGGTCGCGTTTGAGCTGCGCGGCGAGAAGTTCGCGCTTGCAGAAGAGGTAGATCTCGCTGAGGCGTTCGGTCATCTCGCCCGCGGCCGGGTCGAGCGTCGCCAGCAACTCGTCGAGGATCGCCCCGGCCCGCTGCAGCGCGGTCCCGGCGGCGCCGACGTCCTCGGCGCGGATCGCCGCCGCGCCGCGGGCGAGGAAGCGGGCGAGCCCGTCGTAGAGCATCACCACCAGCTTCTCCGGCGAGGCCGTGAGGACGCTGTCCTGGGCATAGGCCTGGCTGACGTTGCGGTAAGGGTTGGTCACGTGCGTCTGGTCCTGGCGCCTAATCGAGGCCGGCGAGCTGTCCGGCGAGCCATTCCGATTCGGACTTCGCCTTGGCGAGCGACGTTTCCATTGCCGAGAACTGGCTGTGGAGGCGTTCTTCCCTCAGCGTCAGCCGTTCTTCGAGGGCCGTCATCTGTTCGCGCATCTGCGCCGCTTCGGCGGTCGCGGCACTGATCCGTTCGGCGATCCCGCCGCCCGGTTTGACCGCCTGGTTGACGATCGGTTCGAGCACCGTGACGAAGCCTTCGGCCCCCGAGATCGCTTCGCGCGCCGCGGTCGGGTCGCTGTTCAGCAGCGCCGTCAGCTTCGATCCTTCGAAGGTGAGGAGGCCCTTGACCGAGTTCGATTCGGCGGTGACCGAAGAGCTCGGCGCGCCGGTCGAGACGCCGAGCGCCCCCAGCCCCGATTCCGAGAGCGTCATCCGCATCTGGCTGAGCAGGCTGGTCAGCCCGCTGTCGCCGAAGAGGACGCCCTTGTTGGCTTCTTCCTGGGTCTTCGGTTCTTTGACCGGCTGTTCGGAGGTCTTCGCCTCGATGTATTCGACCGCCGAGTTGTAGGCGGTGACGAAGCTCTTGATCGCTTCCGAGATCGCCTTCGTGCTCGGCGCCGGTTCGCCGACGTTGATCGTCGCCGGGCCGGTGGTCACCGCGCCGATCGTCAGGGTGACGCCGGGGATCGCTTCGGTGAGGACGTTGGTCGCCGCTTCGCCCGCGGTCCCGTCGACGACGTACATCGCGTTCAGGCCGAGCTTCGTCCTCGCGGCTTCTTCGACGATCGAGGAGCCCGACGCTTCGATCGTCGATTCGGCCCCGGTGGTGCGCGAGGAGAGCACCAGCCTGCCGCCGACGGCGACCGCCGAGACGCCCGTTTCGTGGTTCGAGTTGATCGCCGCGACGACGTCGGCGAGCTTCGCGTTCGCCCCCAGTTCGATCGTCTGCCCGCCGATCGTCAGCGTCGTCGGTTCGGCGCTTTCGGTGAAGGAGTAGGTGCGCTGCTCGGCGCGGGCCAGTTGGCTGACTTCCACCTGGTAGCCGCCGGCGCCGGCGGCGCCGTCCAGTTCGGCGGTGATCGCGCTCGAGGAGGAGGAGATCGTCTGGACGTCTTCCCAGAGGCTCGCCGATTTCAGGTTGAAGGTCGCGGTTTCGACCGCTTCCAGTTTCGTCTTGATCGTCTGCAGTGCGCTTTCGCGCGCCTTCGCCTCGCCCTGGCGGACTTCCAGCCGTGCCTTCGGCTGCTTTTCCACCGCCATCAGCTGTTCGATGATCGATTCGATGTCGAGGCTCGAGCCGAGCCCGCTGATCGTGATCGGCGCCATCAGCTGGTCACCTTCCCTTCGGCGAAGTCGAAGACTTCGGCGGTCGGCACCGAGCGCAGGGCCTTGCCGCTGACGGTGTCGCGGAGCTCGACCTTGAGGCGGCCGTCGGCGCCGTGGTCGAAGCGCAGTTCGCGGCCCAGTTCGTGGAGGCGGGCGGCGGCGCGGGCGGCGGCGCGGACCTCGGCGCTCACCTCCGGCGGCGGCGACGCGACCGCGCCCGCGGCCGACGCCATCTCGGCGGCGAAGCTGGGGATCTTGCCGCCCGGGTCGGAGGCGTCCCTGGGCCGCGGATCAGGCACGGCGTGCAGGTGTCCGGAGCTCTCGACTCTTGAGAAGCTGATCGTCATTCATTCTGGGTAATCGTCCGGCTCAGACCGAACTTGAAGAAAGTTCGCGGGCACTTTGCGCGAAGAGCTCGGCGTCCTCGGCGAGGCCGCGGGCGGCGGCGACGCGGGCGAGCCCGGTCATCGACTCCGGGTCGGGCCCCTCCTCCTCGACCGCGGCGATCCACTCGTCCGCCGCCGAGTCGAGGTAGCCGCGCCGCAGGTAGATCTCGGCGAGCAGGCCGTGGCGTCGGCGGCCGGGCAGGCCGGTCGCGGCGAGGGCCGGGAGGAGCGCTTCGAAGGCCTCGAACTCCTGCACCCGCAGGAGCGCCTCGAGCATCGTCGCGAGGCCCTCGGCGAGGGTGGGGTCGAGCGAGGGATAGGAGCCCGAGGCGGCCCAGGCGGCGAAGAGCTCGAGCTCGGCGGCGGCGAGGCCGCGCCGCGCCGCCCGCGTCCGCGCCTCCTCGGTCGGCAGCCCGGCGAGCACGCGGGCGAAGAGCTCCGAGCGCGCCGCGAGGTCGGCGAAGGCGTCCTCGTCGGCCACCGCGCCGGCCGCCGCCGCGGCCTCCTCGTAGCGGCGGGTCGAGAGCAGGGTCTCGGCCAGCGCCAGGCGGGCGCCGCCGTTGCTCGGCTGGGCCTCGACGACCGCCGCGTAGAGCGGTTCGGCCGCCTCCGCCTCGCCCGCCTCATAAAGCGCCGTGGCGAGCATGAAGCGGACCGAGGGGCTCGGCTCGGCGACCCCGCCCTCGATCTGGGCGACGACCTCGGCGGGCTCCTCGCCGCGCGCCAGCATCGCCGCCGCCAGCGGCAGCACCGCGCCGAGGTAGGAGGGGTGTTCGCGCAGGCAGCGGCGCAGGAGGCCCTCGGCCCGCTCGGCGTCGCCGCGCGCCGCCTCCAGCTCGGCCAGCCGCACCAGCACCAGGAAGCTGCCGCAGCCGACCGTGGGGGAGAGGCGGCTGGGCGCGTCGCCGCGCGCCAGGCAGTCTTCGAAGAGCGTCGCGGCGCGGTCGGGCTCGCCCTGGGCGGCGGCGATCAGCGCCCGCTCGAAGACCAGGTCGGTGAGGTCGGCGAACATCGCCAGGCCCTCCAGCGCCCGCGCCTCGGCCTCGGCGAGCCTGCCGCAGAAGCGGAGCGCCTTGGTCGCGCGCACGGTCAGCGAGGGGACGTAGGGGCGTTCGCGCCGGCCCGGGTCCTCGGCAAGCAGCGCCCAGGCCCGCTCGAACTGGTCGCAGGCGCTGCGCGCGTCGCCCGCCGCCGCGTACTCGGAGCCGAGGTTGAAGTGGAGGAAGGCGCTGCCGCCCGCGTCCTCGAGCTGGGCGCGCAACAGCTCGATGTTGCGGCGCGACTTCTCCTTCGCGTCGCGGACGACGCCGAGGTAGCCGTAGTGGTCGACCCGGATCCCGGTCGGCTCGATCCGCTCCGGCAGCCCGCTCGGCAGCCGGTGGGCGATCTGCTCGTGGACGCGGCCCTCGAAGCGGTACTCGGGCCGGTTGCGGAAGATGCGCAGGGCGTTGTGGGTGACCGCGGTGCCGTCGCCGAGCTCGCCGGTGTGGTTCGTCTCGACCAGGTAGAAGGCCTCGCGCCAGACGCGGCCGGTGAGCTCGCGCAGGAGCGGCGCGTCGGCCGGGTCGAGCACCTCGTCGGCGTCGAGGAAGAGCAGCCAGTCGCCGCCCGCCGCGTCGAAGCTTGCGTTGCGGGCCTCGGCGAAGGAGCCGGTCCACTCGTGCTCGATCACCTTGGCGCCGAAGGAGCGGGCGATCTCGACGCTGCGGTCGCGCGAGCCGGTATCGACGACGACGATCTCGTCGACGGCGTCGCGGGCGGCGGCGAGCGAGCGGCCCAGCATCGCCTCCTCGTCGCGGACGATCATGCAGAGGCTGAGGGTCAGGCCGGTCGCGGGGCGGGCCTGCCGGGCGACGCGGCGCGCCGTCTCCTCGAGCCCGCGCAGCCGGGCGAGGACGGCGGGCGGCAGCGTCGGCCGCGGGCCCTTGCGGGCGCGGGTCTGGCCGAGGTTGCGGGCCGCGTGGGGGAACTGGGGGTCGAGCCGGAGGGCGGCCTCGAAGAGCTCGGCTGCCGCCTCGCGGGCGCCCAGCTCGTGCAGGCCGAGGCCCGCGTAGTTGAGGAGGACCGGCTCGCGCGGCTCCTCGGTGAGGCCGTCGAGCGCCTCGCGGGCGACCGCCAGGTAGAGGCCGGGGAGGTCGCGCGCCGCCGCCGTCCTGGCGGTCGCGAGGCGCGCCTCGATCGCGCCGCGGCGCGCCCGGTAGGCGGCCTCGCGGCGGTCGGCCGGCGATTGACTGACGGGCAGCGGGACGACCGGGGCGGCGGCCGAGGGGGCGGCCGGGCCGGAGTCGGAGTCGTGGAGTCGGAGGGCCATGCCCGGGTCATCGGCAGGTCCCAACTAATACGTAGGAATTGGACGTCTGTCCGGTTTAAGGCGGGCGAATTACCTCAATCCGGCGATCTAGTGGCGCGCCGGGGTGGCCGAGAACAGGTCCGCACACCGCGATCCAGTCCGCGAATAGGAGGCCCCTGAGATGGGAACCCCGGCCGCTCGCCGCCAAGAAGACACCGACAAGCTTTGGGAGCGCTACCACCAGACGGGTGATCGCTCGGCGCGTGACCAGCTGGTCCTCACCTACGTCCCGCTGGTCCGCCACCTTGCCTATCGCAAGGTCCGCGAGCTGCCCGCCTGGTGCGAGGTCGACGATCTCGTCTCGGCCGGCGTCGAGGGCCTGATCGGGGCGCTCGACCGCTACGACCCGGCCAAGGGCGCGAGCCTCGAACAGTTCGTCTGGACGCGGATCCAGGGCGCCGTCCTCGACAGCCTCCGCCGCCTCGACTGGGCGCCGCGTAGCCTGCGCCGCTGGGAGCGCGACGCCGAGCGCGCCGGTGACGCCTTCTTCCGCGAACACGGTCGCCGCCCGACCGACTCCGAGCTGGCCGGCAAGATGGGCATCGACGAGGGCGAGCTGGCGGCCCGCCTGCGCGACCTCTCGACCGCCGAGCTGACCTCCCTCGACGGCGTCACCTCCTCCGACGAAGACGACGGCGTGCCGCTCGTGCAGACGATCGCCGACCGCGACGAACGGGCCGACCCGGAGGCCGAGGCGACCCGCACCCTGGCCCGCGAGCGCTTCCGCCGCGCCTTCTCCCACCTCTCCGAACGCGAGCGCAAGGTGGCGGTGATGCTCTACACCCAGGGCCGCACCCTCGCCGAGATCGGCGAGGTCATCGGCGTCTCCGAGTCCCGCGTCTGCCAGATCCACGGCGAACTGAAAAAACGCCTGAAGTCCAGCCTGCGCCGCGACGCCGAGTTGTTCACCGCCGCCGGGTGAGGGGCGGGCCGGGGGCGGCCGGCTCCCGGCCGCTGCGGCCGTCCGAGGTGCGTCCCGGGCGTCTCGTGGCGTCCCTGGCAGGTTGCCCGCTTGCCACGAGACGCCCGGGACGTGAGGGTTCCGTGGGGGAGCGGGCACAGGGACGGGAGGAGCTCCACGCTCCCGTCACGCTTCCGCCCGGTTCGTCACGGATCCTCCTGGGTCCGGTCACCTTCGCTGGGGCCCGGGACGAACCTGTCGCCTTTAGTAGCCCACAGGGCGACTAAAGGCGACAGGTTGACGGCCGGGGCCCGGGAAGACGGGCGGGACCGTGACGTCTCATGCGTCTTCGTCATGGGACCTGCGCCTTCGTGGCGGACCATGCGCCACTTCCCGACCACACGCGCACGTCCGCCCGGCGCATGACCCACACGTCCCCGCCCCACGTCACGAACCCTCGCACCTCTCCCCACACACCCGGCCATCTCGGTGGCGGCCACAACCTGCCAGGGCCGCCACCGAGAAGGCCGGGCGCACCTCGGACGGCCGCAAGCCCCCGACGCCCCCGACCCAACCCTCTAGGCTGAACCGGTGGCGCATCCGTCGGTGGAGGAAGCGGCTCGGCTCGGCCGGGACGACTCGAAAGAGGCGATCGACGCGGCGCGGTCGGGGAGCCCGATGTATCCGATCGTGACGATCGCCGACGGGGCCGAGCACCACGCGCAGGCGACCGGGTTCCACAAGCGCTGGTGGCGACAGTTCGACGAAGGGTGGCCGGCCGACGTGCGGGAGGCCTACAACGACGCCTTCACCCGGGAGCTGGCGGCGGCCAAGGTCGCGGTGGTGGAGCTCGAGTTCGACGGCGCCGGTGGCAAGTGGACCAACGTCGGGGTCGTCGACCTCGAACGATGGGAACCGACCTTCCCGTTCGACCCCGAGAGCACCGGCTGGGTCAGACAGGATCCGCGCTCGCGGGTCGGCTGGCGCCGGCGCTCGGCGCTGCGCAAGCTGTTCGCGCGGAAGAAGAAGACGGCGGAACTGGTCTAGTGGAGGAGATCGTCTCGATCGTCCTCGCCGCGGGCGCCGGGAAGCGCTTCGGCGGCCGCAAGCAGCTGGCGCCGCTGGCGGGCCGGCCCCTGCTCGAGCACGCGCTGGCGGCCGCCGCGGCGTCGTCGACCTCCTCGACCCTCCTCGTCCTCGGCGCCGACGCCGCCGCGATCGAACGAGGCGTCGACCTCGAAGGCGCCTCCGTCGTCCGCTGCGCGGACTGGGAGCTCGGCCCGGGCGCCTCGCTCGGCTGCGGCCTTGCCGCGCTCGGGCCGGACGTGGCCGCCGCCCTGGTGACGCTCGGCGACGAGCCGTTCGTCTCCCCCACCGCCGCCCGCAGGCTGATCGCCGCCCGGCGCGCCGACCTCCCCGCCCTCCGCGCAACCTACGGCGGCCGGCCGGGCCACCCGGTGCTGATCGAGCGGCGGCTGTTCGAGCCGTTGATCGAGGCCGCGCCGGGCCAGAAGCCCGCCGTGCTCCTCCGTGCCGCCGGGATCGAGACGGTCGAGTGCGGTGACCTCGGCGATCCCGCCGACGTCGACACCCCGGGGCAGCTCGAGGCGCTCGAGCGGGCCCGCCGCTGAGCGCCGCCCCGAGCCGCGGCCTAGATCGCCGGACGCCCCTCGCGCGGGTGGATCGCGTCCGAGCCCTCACTCAGCGAGGCGCCGCCCCGCCCCGAGCGCTCGGCGATGACCTCGGCGAGCACCGAGATCGCCACCTCCTCCGGCGTCGCCGCGCCGATGTCGAGGCCGCACGGCGCGTGCAGGCGCGCCAGCTTCTCCTCGCCGAGGCCAGCCTCCCGCAGTCGCCGCAGCCGATCGGCGGTCGTCTTGCGCGAGCCCAGCGCGCCGACGTAGCCGACGTCGGCCTCCAGCGCCCCGAGCAGGGCCGGCTGGTCGAACTTGGGGTCGTGGGTGAAGACGAGGACGGCGTCGCGGGGGCCGAGCTCGACCCGGTCGAAGGCATCTTCGGGCCACACCGCCAGCGTCGTCGCCGCACGCTCGAACCGCGGCGAACCCAGGAACGGCACGCGCGGGTCGGCGATCGTCACCTCGTAGCCGATCCCCGCGGCGATCTCGGCGAGCGCCGCGGAGAAGTCGATCGCCCCGAAGATCAGCATCTTCGGCGGCGGCGCGTAGACGTGGATGTGGACGGCGAGCGCGGTCCCGAGCGTGGCGCCGTCCTCGCCGTAATGGCGGATCCCGCTGCGACCCTGGGCGAGCATGCCCGCCGCGTCGCGGGCCACCGAGTGGTCGAGTAGCTCGGGGCCGCCGAAGCCGCCCACGGCCTCGCCGTCGACGACGGCGAGCTTGCCGCCCGCCCCCGCGCCGTCGAGCAGGGTCGCGATCGCCACCGGGCGCCCCGCCGCCGCCGCGTCACGGGCACTCGCCTCGACCTCCGCCGCGTCCCCGGAGAGCTCGTGGACGAAGACGTGGACGGTGCCGCCGCAGGTCAGGCCGACCGACCCGGCGAGCTCGTCGGAGATCCCGTAGATCGCCGTGCGCGGCGGGCCGCCGGCGAGCACCGCACGCGCCTCCTCGACCAGCGCCGCCTCGACGCAGCCGCCGGTGATCGACCCTTCGATCGCGCCGTCGTCGGCGACCAGCATCATCGCCCCCGGCTCGAGCGGCGCCGAGCCCTCGACCCCGACCAACAGCGCGGCGACCACCCGGCGGCCGCCGCGCAGCCACTCGGCGGCGACGGCGGCGATGCGCCGGGAGGTCGTCGCGACGTCGGTCGATGCGGGCAAGCGGTCTACTCGACCATGGTGACGATGCCGCGACTGCCGTCGACCCGGACCGTCTGGCCGGTCTTGATCGATTTGGTCCCGAAGCCGGTGCCGACGACGGCGGGCAGGCCGTACTCGCGGGAGACGATCGCCGCGTGGGCCATGATCCCGCCGATGTCGGAGACGGCCGCCGAGATCTTGGTGAAGACCGGCGCCCAGCTCGGTGCCGTGATCGGGCAGACCAGGATCTCGCCCTGCTGGACGAGATCGAGTTCGGCGGGCGAGAAGATCACCCGCGCGACCCCTTCGACGACGCCGGGTGAGGCCGCGACGCCGAGCAGTTCGCTCGAGCCCTCGGCGTCGCCGGCGCCCAGCCAGCGCTGGATCGTCTCGTCGTTGACGCCCCAGAGCATCACCGTGAACGGCTCGGTCATCGTCTCCGGGACGGCGCCCAGCGCGGGCGGCGGCGACCACTGGTTGAGCGCGTCGAGGATCCGCTTGCGCTCGGCGATCTCCCGCGTCCAGTGGGCGCGGCCGTCGGGCGTCTCGGTCGCCCAGCCGGTGAGCATGTCCCAGAGCGCCTGGTAGACCTCGTAGCGGTGCAGGTACCAGACGTCTTCGGCGTCGGCGAAGTAGCCGCGCGCGGTGAAGACATCGCCGAGCTCACGGATCTTGTTCCAGAGCCGGGTGTGGTGCTGGTGCTCGCAGTAGAAGTTGTGGTTCTCGACGAAGGGGTAGACCATCCGCGCCAGCTCGACCAGTTCGTCGAACGCCTTGCGGTCCTCGTCGCTCGCCAGCAGCTCCCGGTACTCGGCGGTGATCCGGTCGCGCTCCGCCTCGACCGTCTCCAGCGGCCGCTCGATCTCCTCGCCCGCCTCGATCTTCTCGATGTAGGTGGCGATCAGCTGCAGCGGCACGCCGAGGTCGTCGTTCCAGGCCGGGTCCTCGTGGGTCATCCCGGCGCCGGTGGCGAACCAGAACCACGGCTCGCGCGCGCCCTCCAGCTCGGCCAGCCAGCGCTCGCCGCCGTCGAGGCCGCCGACCGCCGCCAGCACCGCCTCGGCGCCGCCGCCCGCCTTGATCGGCCCGGCGACGCCGAGCTCGACCGCCAGCCGCGCGAGCCGCTTCAGCTCGTCATCGGGGCGGAACATGAGGATGTCGATGCCGGCGACCATCTGGGCGACCGTCTGGTCGCGGATGTCGGGGAAGGCCCCGCGGCAGAAGTCGCCGAAGGTGACGTAGGCGCCGTAGCCGAGCCCCAGCATCTCGAAGTGGAGGTGCCCGATCTTCATGATGTTCTCGAGCAGCCGGTTGTAGGTGGCGATCAGGTCGAAGGCCGAGTTGCGGTCCTCGCCGGCCTGGACCCGCTCCAGCGGCTCCTGGTCGGGGAGCGGCGAGAACTCGAGCGACTCGAGCTCTTCCCGCGTCGCCTTCGCCTTCTCGACCCATTTGTCGTAGAGCTCACGCCAGTTGGTGAAGTAGTGGCCCGCGCGCGCCTCGAAGAGGGCGGCGCGGCGCTCGATCTCGTCGGGCTCGGTGACCAGGTTGGGGCTGATGTAGACGTAGCCGTTGACGATCCGGTGGTCGATGCCCTTGGCGGTCGGGACGACCATGTAGCGCGTGGTGTTCTGGTTGAGGATCAGGTGCGTCTGTTCCGGCATCACCATGTCGAACGGGAACATCGCTTTCGGGTAGTGCATCGAGTCCCAGAACCAGAACTGGTTCTCCTCGACCTCACGCCGGTCCTCACCGAAGTGCATGTAATAGGGGTAAAGCCGCTCCCAACCCTCGGCCCCCGCCGGGGTCTCCACCTCGAAGGGACTGGGGAAGCTGCGATCGCCGTCTGCCATCTATCTCTCCGTCTGTAGTTCTTCGCACTGCCGGATCGAGCGCTCCATATAGCGGCGCGCGATCTTGCTGCCCTCGGGGTGTCGGACCCGCTCGCCCATCCACCGAAGCTTTTCGATGCCCTTCGCGGGCGTGCACCGGCCGGCGTTGATCCAGCCGGCGACCAGGTCCGCGTTCGTCTCCAGGAAGGAGATCGAGTCCGCCGCCTGCATCAGGTCACCGTCGGGGCTGCCGCCGAACTCGTGCTCGCGGATCGGCTGCGCGACCGCGAGCGCCAGCTCCGGGTCGGCGCCGAAGGCCGTGAGCCAGGTCGGGACGACGACCGCCGAGCGGCCCGCGTGGGCGTCGTTGTAGGCGCGGTCGCTCCAGGGCACGGTGGCGAATTCGAGCTGCGGCCCACCCGGCACTTTGCGCTCGAGATCGTGGAGCAGGGCGGCGACGACGAGGTACTCGGGCGCCTCCGGTTCCACGGTCAGCATCCAGTCCCCGGCGCGGGTGAGGTGATCACGGTCGTAGTAGTCCTCGATCCAGCCGAGGACCTGCGGCCGCAGCTCGAGGAACTCGGGGGAGAACTCGCGACCCTCCGGGAGCGCCCGCCACGGCGGTGCATCGGGCTCGATCGCGAAGGCGGGCGGACGGGACGATTGGGATGCCTGCATACAGTAAACCTTGGAGATCCCTTCACCTTGGCTTGTTGACGGGCCAAGGATTGACGCGTTTCAGGATGCGAGTATACAATCGCGCCGCGGTTTGGGAGTGACAAACCAGGGGTGACGACTGGGCCGCAGACAAACGACCCCTACATCAAGGAGTCCCCGTATGCCATTCGTCAAGGAACAGCTGTCGCCCGACATGCTGTTGCTCTCTTTCATCTATGCGGTAGGCGCGGTCGCGGTGGTGCTGATCGTCCTGGCGCTGTGTTTCGTCGATTCGGGCCTGGTCCGGCGCAAGAACATGCTGGACACCTGGATCGCCAAGATCGTCGCCTCGATGATCGGCGGCTTCGGCACGCTGATCGCCGGGATCGGCATCTGGAATTGGCAGTTCAACCAGGCCTTCGGCGTGCCGCACCCGTTGTGGCAGTCACTGAAGGACTGGTGGCTGGGAGGACAGTTCCTGACCCACTACTCGGGCGAAATCGCCTTCGAAAAGCTCCCCGAGGCAGACGTGCAGCAGGTCTTCGCCGTCTTCTTCGTGACCTTCTCGCTCGGCACCATGGCCCTGATCCACACCGGCGCGATGGAGCGGATGCGCCACGCCCCGCTCTACGTCATGGCCCTGGTCATCGGGCTCGTGCTCTCGCCGCTCGTCGCCTTCTTCTGCTGGGGACCGGTCGGCCCGCTGACCAACCACGGCACGCACGATTTCGACGGGATCTTCCCCCTCTACATCTTCGCCGGCACCTGGGTCCTCGTGCTCAGCTGGCGACTCGGCCCGCGGCTCGGCGCCTTCAAACCACATCCGAGCGGCACCAAACCGGCCGGTAACAACGTCGCCCTGGTCGGGGCAGGCGTCCTGCTGATCATGTTCGCGCTGCCCTTCATCGCGATCGCCTCGACCTGGATCGCGCCGGAAGAAGGCTTCTTCGGCATCTCCTTCACCAACACCGGGCTGGGGATCATCCTGGAGAACATCTTCGCCGCCTACATCGGCGGTGCGCTGGTCGGCGCCCTCCTCGCCTACAGGCGTAAGGAAGCGCAGTGGGCGCTGCTCGGCCCGCTCTCCGGGGCGGTCATCTGCGGCACCCTCTTCGACGTCGGGATGCCCTGGGAGGTCTTCCTGATCTCGCTGCTCGGGCCGCTCGTCGCCTTCGGCACCGCGGCGCTGCTGCAGAAGGTCGAAATCGACGAGCCGAAGGTGATCCCGCTGGCCCTCGGGCCGGGCATCGTCGGCGCCCTGATCTGCGGCTTCGTCGAGTGGGGCACGAAGACCGGCGGCTACCCGGGCCTGGAAGGCGCCTACGCCCTCCAGCACGCCGAAATCACCCCCTGGTGGCAGCTCGCCGGGATCGTCACGACGATGCTGATCGCCGCCATCCCCTGCTTCCTCATCTGCCTCGCCTTCGAGCGTACGAAGGGCGGCCTGCGGATCAGCGAAGCCGAGGAGCTGGCCGGCCTCGACCAGACCTACTGGGGCATGGACAACTACGGCGAAGAGCCGCCGCTGGCGCCGGTCACCGGCAACGGCACGGCGACCGCCGGCAACGAGGAACCGCCGCCGGTGCTGGCGGGAGGCTAGCCCCTCCGCCATCGCTCATAGGGATGCGAAAAGGCCGCCCGCAAGGGCGGCCTTTTCGTGGGCGGGGGCGGCCCCGGGGGGCGGAGCGGCCGTCCGAGGTGCGTCCCGGTTCCGCATGCCTTGGGCCACCTGGAGATCGGGCCGATAGCGCGTACCGGACTTTGACCCCACCATGGTGGGGTCAAAGTCCGGTAGGTGGATCTGCAACGTGCCTTTCCGGTGCTCCCGCGCCGCTACGGAGCGGGGGTGCCGGCCAGGAGGGAGCCGGCGCCGGGGACGGTGCGGTCGAAGCCGAGGACGTCGAGGACCTCGGCGGCGGTCGCGGTGGCGGCGGAGATGACGGGCAGGCCCTGGGTGCTCTCCAGCTCGTCGAGGACCTCGAGCGAGGGCATCTGCACGCAGGCCGAGGCGATCAGGGTCTGGGCGCGGCTCAGGTCGAGGCCGCGGGCGTGGTCGATCAGGCCCGCCTGGGGGAGCTTGCCGACCTCGACGTTGTCGGCGACGGCGAGGCTCAGGGAGTCGACCACCTCGATGCCGTAGGCCTCGATGTAGTCGGCGACCAGCTTCGTCAGCGGCGGCATGTACGGGGTCATGATCGCGACCCGCTCGACGCCCTGGCGCTGCAGGGTGCGGATCAGGGCACCGGCGCTGGAGACGATCGGGCTCTCGCCGCCGTTCGCCTCGACCACCTCGGCGAGGCGCTTCTCGATCTCCTCGTGGGCGCCCGCGCCACGGGCCATCAGGGCGACCAGGCAGGCGTAGGCGATCACGTCGACGCGGGCGTCGGAGAGCTCCGACGCGCAGCGGTCGGAGTCGGCGACCATGCGGTCGAGCGATTCCTCGTCGACGCTGTGGAGGACGGCGCGGCTGGAGTGGAAGGTGACCGGCACGCCGAGCTCGGCGCGGGCCATCATCAGCGGGATCTCGGTCTCGATCGTCGTGTTGGAGCTGGGGACGATGAGGCCGACGCGCCTGGTCTCGGCGGCGTTCATCGGCGCCGCCCGAAGAGGAGGATGGCCACCGCCGCGAGCAGCGCGCCGACCGCGGTGCCGCGGAGGAAGTCGTAGGAGACGAAAATC
This sequence comes from Solirubrobacterales bacterium, assembly GCA_035547715.1. GTDB lineage: Bacteria > Actinomycetota > Thermoleophilia > Solirubrobacterales > 70-9 > VAYN01. The sequence goes on along the minus strand of DASZUH010000424.1, from coordinate 12,235 downwards.
CCCGCCGGGGCCTCCGCGGCGGCCGGCGCCACCGTCGATCCCGCCGGTACCGCCGCCGCCGGGCGCGCGCCCGCACCCGCGGGCGCCGCCTTGGCCTCGGCACCCCCCGCCGGTCCCACCGGTTCGCCTTTGACCGCGCGCTCGAGCGAGGCCATGAAGTCGCGGGTCACCGCGTCGGCCTGCTTGGCGATCACCTTCTGGCCGACCGAGCCGAGCACGCCGCCCATCGCCAGGTCCGCCTCGAGGTTCACCCGCGTGCCGCCGTCGGTCGGCTGCAGGGTCACCGTGTTGGAGCTGCGCAGGTTGCCGGCCGCCCCTTTGATCGCCCGGCCGATCGCGGTGAACTGCATCCGCTCGTTCGGCTCGCGCTCGGTGATCCGCATTTTGAGGTCGAAGGTCGCCGTCATCGGGCCGACCGACTGGGTCACCCGGACTTTCGAGTTGTCGGCGTCGACGACCTCGACCGACTCGACGCCGGGCACGCATTTCGCCACCTCGTCGACCTGCTCGAAGAACTCCCAGAGCCGCTCGCGCGGCTCAGCTATCTCGAACGACTGCTCAACCTTCAAGACCGTCACCTCCGTTGCCGGCTTTTCGTATGGCCCGCCAGACCGACTCCGGCGTGATCGGCAGGCTCGATATCTCGACGTCGAACTCGGCCAGGGCGTCGCAGATCGCGTTGGCGACCGCGGCGCCCGGCGGGATCGTCCCGGTCTCCCCCACCCCGCGGACGCCGAACGGCGTCACCGGCGAGGGGACCTCGGTGTGCAGCAGCTCGACCCGCGGCATGTCGCTCGCGGTCGGCACGAAGTAGTCGAGCATCGTGCCGTTGACGAGCTGGCCCGAATCCGCCTCGTAGCGCAGCTCCTCGGTGAGCGCCGCGCCGAAGCCCTGCGCCAGCGCCCCGCGCACCTGCCCCTCGACCGCCTTCGGGTTGACGATCCGGCCGCTGTCGTGGGCGAGGACGAAGCGCTCGATCTCGAACTCGCCGGTCTCCGCGTCGACGGCGACGACCGCGGCGGCGCTGCCGTAGGCGTAGGCGGCGTCTTCGGGCTCGAAGTGGGCGGTCGACTCGAGGCCCGGCTCCTCCCCCTCCGGCAGCCCCTGGCCGACGATCGCCGCGGTGTGGACGTCGACGAGCGAGACCCGCCGGGCGGGATCGGCGCGGGCGACGACCGCGTCGCCGGCGATCTCCAGCTCGTCGACGTCGACCTCGAGCCGCCCGGCGGCGATCCGCAGCGTCTTGTCGCGCAGCATCAGCGCCGCGTCGCGGACCGCGCCGGCCCCGGCGATCAGCGTGCGCGAGGCGAAGGCGCCGGTGTTGAGCGGCGTCGCCCGGGTGTCGCCGGCGTGGACCCGGATCGCGTCGAAGTCGATCCCGTGGACCTCGGCGCAGACCTGCGCGAAGGCGGTCTCGTTGCTCTGGCCGAAGGTCGAGACCCCGGTGAAGAGGTCGATCCCGCCGCTGCGGTTGGCGCGCAGCGTGACGCTCTCGTGGGCGCCGAAGCGCGAGCCGCGTTTGGCGAGGAACTTGGCGCTGGCGTACCCGGTGCGCTCGACGAAGGCGGTGAAGCCGATGCCGCGGTACCGGCCGTCCGCCCCCGGCCCGCGCCCCGCCGCCCGCAGCCCCTCGTAGTCGATCGCGTCGGCGACCATCTGCAGGCAGCGCGGGTAGTCACCGCTGTCGTAGACGGCGCCCGCGGCGTTCCGCCAGGGCAGCTCCTCCGCGGTCAGCAGGTTCCGCATCCGGATCTCCAGCGGGTCGATCTCGAGCTTGCGGGCGAGGCGGTCGATCAGCACCTCCCGCGCCAGGTCAACCTCCGGCTGCCCGTAGCCGCGGTAGGCGCCGATCGGGGTCTTGTTGGTGAGCGCGACGCGCCGTTCGACCTCGCCGTCCTCGACCCGGTAGGGCCCGCTGAAGACGATGCTCGAGAGCTGCGCCGAGCCGAAGGGCGAGTTCTGGCCGCCGAGGTCGGTCGTGTAGCGGTCGGTCATCGCGACGAAGTTCCCCTCGGCGTCGGCGCCGACCCGGTACTCGTGCACCGACTCGCGGCCGTGGGTCGAGGCGCGGAAGTGCTCGAGCCGGTCCTCGGTCCACTTGACCGGCCGGCGCGCGTCGATCGCGTGCAGGCAGGCGAGCAGCTCCTCCGGGTAGAGCCCGAGCTTCAGCCCGAAGCCGCCGCCGACGTCGCCGGTGACCACCCGCACGTCGCCCTCGTCGAGGCGCAGCGACTCGGCCAGCTGCATGCGGACCAGGTGCGGGACCTGGGTGGAGACGTGCGCGGTCAGCTCGCGCGCCCCGGGCCGCCACTCGGCGACGATCGCGCGCGGCTCCATCGGCAGCGGCGACACCCGGCCGATGTGGAAGCGGCCTTCGACCACCGCGGCCGCGCCCTGCAGCGCCTTCTCCGCGTCGCCGCGGTGCTGCGGGTTGGCGACCAGCAGGTTGTCGTCCATCTGCCGCGGGTGGAGGACGGGCGCGCCCGGCTCGAGCGCCGCCAGCGTGTCGGTGACGTGGTCGAGCGGCTCGTAGTCGATCCAGATCGCTTCGACCGCGTCCTCGGCGAGCTGGCGGCTGTCGGCGATGACGCTGACGACCGGCTGGCCCTCGAAGACGCAGACCTCCTGGGCGAGCGCGTAGAAGGGCAGGTGCACGGCGCCGGGGACCGGCCGCAGGACGCTGATCGGCTCGGTGCGGGCGGCGACGTCGACGCCGGTGAAGACACCGTGCACGCCGGGCATCGCGACCGCGGGCGCGACGTCGATCGACTCGACCCGGGCGTGCGGGAAGGGGCAGCGGCCGACCGCCATATGGAGGGAGCGGGCCGGCTCGACGTCGTCGGTGAAGCGGCCGTCGCCCTGCAGGAGGCGGTCGTCCTCCTTGCGCGGCACCGCCGCCCCGAGGACGCCCGGGGCGCGGCGCTCGGTCGCGACCCCGTCGCTCACCGCTCCTCCTCCCCGGCCTCGGCGGCGACCGTCCGGGCGCCGCCGTTGATGACCGCGTCGACGGCGTTGACGATCCCCTCGTAGCCGGTGCAGCGGCAGAGCACGCCGCTCATCTCCTCGCGGATCTCCTCGCGGTCGAGCCGTCGGCCCGACTCCTTCAGCGCGGTCGCGGTCATCAGCATCCCCGGCGTGCAGAAGCCGCACTGGAGGCCGTGCGCCTCCTTGAAGGCCTGCTGGAGCGGCGCCGGCTCGCCACCCTCGGCGAGCGACTCGACCGTGCGCACCTCGTGCCCGTCGAGCTGCGGCGCCAGCAGCAGGCAGCCCTTCACCGCCTCGCCGTCGAGCAGCACCGTGCACATCCCGCAGACGCCCTGCTCGCAGCCGACGTGGGTGCCGGTGAGGCCGAGCACGCGGCGCAGGAAATCGGCGGCGTGCATGCGCGGCTCGACCGCCTCGCGGTGCACCGTGCCGTTGACGGTGACGGTGATCTCGATCGCCTCATCCATGCTCGGCCTCCTTCGCCATCGCGGCGAGGACCCGCCGCAGGTGGATCGGCAGCAGGTGCTCGCGGTACTCGGCACTGGCCCGCACGTCGTCGGGCGGATCGGCATCCTCGAGCGCCAGGCCCGCCGCCTCGGCGAGCGTCGCGCCGTCCCAGCGGGCGCCCTCGAGGCGCGCCATCGTCGCCCGCGCGAGCACCGGCCTGTCGTTGACGCCGCCCATGCCGACGCGGACGTCGTGCCAGGTCCCGTCGGGCTCGGGGGTGGCGGCGATCGCCAGGCTGAGGACGGCGAAGTCGTTGTGCTTGCGGCCGCGCTCGAAGAAGGCGCAGCGGGCCGGGACGACGCCGAAGCGCAGGCCGGTGATCATCTCCTCCGCCGCCAGCACGTTGGCGTAGGAGCCGACGAAGAACTCCTCGGCCGGCACCTCGCGCTCGCCGGCGGGGCCGACGACGACGATCGTCGCCCCCAGGGTCAGCGCGACCAGGGCCACCTCGCCGGTCGGGTCGGACTGGGCGACGGCGCCGCCGAGGGTGCCGCGGTTGCGCACCTGGCGGTCGCCGATGTGGCGGATCGCGGTGGTCAGCAGCGGCAGCCGCTCGGAGATCACCGGCGAGGTCTCGGCGTCGGAATAACGGACCAGCGCGCCGATCGTCGTCTCGCTGCCGCGCGTCTCGATCCGCCCGAGCTCCTCGGCGAGGCCGTTGATGTCGACCACGGCGCTCGGCTTCATCAGCCGCATGCCGAGCATCGGCACGAGGCTCTGGCCGCCGGCCAGGACCCGCGCCATGCCGCCGTACAGGTCGAGGGTCGCGACCGCCTCGGCGACCGACTCGGGCCGCAGATATTCGAACGGCGCCGGCTTCACTTCCCGGCGCGGAGGAAGGTGGCCATCACGCGGCCGACCGCGTCGCCGCCGTTTGCGCCCGGCTCGGTCACGCCGACCTGGCGGGAGCTCCAGATGGTCTCCGGCCGCGCCTGCAGCAGGTGCAGCCGGCCGTCGACGTCGATCGCCCACTCGACGTCGGTCGGGGCGCCGCGGTGGCGCTCGATCCGCTTGCCGAGCTCGGCGATCTGGCGCGCCTCGTCCTCGCTGATCGAGCCCTCGGCGCGCAGCTCCTCGGGCACCGCCAGCAGGGCGACCCCGCCGCCGGCGGGGTCGAAGCGGTATTCCTCGGCCTGCTCGACCACTTCGCGCTCGAGCACCTCGAGCGTGATCTTGTCGACCCGGTGGCGGTCCGGCGGCACGTCGCCTTTGACGACGCCCTCGCCGAGGCCCCAGCAGCTCTCGATCACGATCCGCGAGCGGTCGCCGCTGATCGGGTCGAGGGTGAACATGACGCCGGCCGAGCGGGCCCGCGCCATCTCCTGGACGCCGACCGCCATCCCCGGCAGCTCGGCCTCGTGGGGGAACTCGACGCCGTCGGGCCGGTAGGTGAGCACGGCCGGGTTGAAGAGGCCCGCCCAGCAGCGCCGCACGTGGGTGACGACGTCGTCGGCGCCGCTGACCCAGAGGTAGGTGTCGTACTGGCCGGCGAAGCTGGCGCCCTCGAGGTCCTCGTTGACGCCGCTCGAGCGCACCGCGACCGGGACGCCCGCGCCGCCGCGCCGCTCCAGCTCGCCGTAGGCGGCGCGGATCTCGTCCTCGACCTCGGCGGGCATCTCGGCCGCCTCGATCAGGGCGGCGATCCGGGCGGCGGCCGCCTCGACCGCCGCCACGTCTTCGACGTCGAGCCCGGCGCGGATCTCGGCGATCCGCCCGGCCAGGCCGGCCGCGGCCATGAACTCGCTGAACGCCACCGTGCTGACGCCGAACGCCGCCGGCACCGAGAAGCCGGCGGCGGTCATCTCCGCCAGGCTCGCGACCTTGCCGCCGACCAGCTCGCTGGTCGCGCCCGGCCGGTCGATCCAGAGGACCCGCGACATCGTCAGACGCCCACCGGCCGGTCGGCTTTGAGCACGTCGACGACGATGTCGCCGTCGACCACGATCGGCTCGTCGTCGAGGTAGAGCGAGCAGTTGCGCATCGGGACGTCGACGTGGCAGAGGGTCTCGTTGGGGCCGCCGAGCTCGCCGTTGGGGCCGGTCGAGAAGAGCACGTTGCCGTAGAAGGAGCGGCCGTGCATCCCCATCCCGCGGCGGTCGTGGGCGAGGATCGACCACTGCGCCGTCTCCAGCATGCCCCAGCCGATGTGGCTGATGCCGTAGGCGTCGGGGTCGTCGAAGGAAGCCATGTACTCGCGCAGCAGGTCGGCGTCGACGCCGCCCTCGATCGCGGTGATCTTGCCCTGCTCGATGGTCAGCTCGATCGGCGTCTGCACGTAGGACTTGAACGGGAAGATGATGTCGCCGGGGGCGATCACGACCTTGCCGTCGACACCGTCGTCGGCGCCGCCGGTGAAGACGAAGCCCGAGGGCCAGTGGTCCCAGCGGCCGGGGGTGTCGGTGTAGCCGTACTGGGTCATCACCGGGTAGGTGCCGAGCCGGTAGGTGACGTCGGAGCCGGCCTCGTTGGTGAAGCGCAGCGTCTTCGCCTTGCCGAGGATCTCGGCGCCGGCCTCGACCCGTTCGCGCAGCCGCACGTTCGGCTGCATCGCTTCGATGTGCTCGATCGGCTCGATGCAGAGGAGTACCCGCGTGCCGGATTCCTGGATCTCCATCTGCTCAGGGGAGAACAGCAGGAAGACGGTGTCGACGACCAGGTCGACGCCCTTCAGCGCCTCGATCGCGGGGCGGTTGCCCTTCAGCGGCGTCTCGCCGACCTCCCACATCCCCTCCTCGCCGTCGAGCGAGGAGTCGACCGCGGCGAGGCGGACGTTGAAGCCGGTGGCGCCGAGCTGGTCGGCGGCGGCGAGGAAGGCGTCGACGTAGTCGACTTTGCGGTTGCCCTGCGAGAGGACGGCGATCGTGCTGCCCTCGCCGATGCCGCAGAGCTCGAGCTCTCCCCGGCAAAGATCGGTGAACGTGGTCTGTGACATCGGTGCCTCCGTCGAATCTAGGAGTCGCCGCGGGTCGCGGCGAGCTCGGTTTCCAGTACCTCGGCAAACGCTGCTTGGAAGCCGGCGAGGTTGTCCCAGGGGACCATGTGGCCGGCTCCGGGGACGGTCGCGTAGTGGGCGTCCGGGTTGACCGCGCGGGCGTCGGCCAGCCCGGCCTCGGTCACCACGGGGCTGTCGCCGCCGTTGATCAGGGCGGCGGGCGCCGGCACGGCGCCCCACCACTCGAGGAAGTCTTCCTCGGCGAAGCGGTCGTAGGTGGCGAGCACCGCGTCGCGCTCGCAGGTGCCGACCCAGCGGGCCCGGAGGAGCAGCTCGCTGCGCGGCCAGAGCGGGTAGGCGGCGGCGACCTCGTCGCCGGTGGTGCCCTCGTAACCGGCGTCGAGCTGGGCTTCGAAGGACTCGCGCGAGGTCGGGTAACCGCCGCGGCCGGGCCCGCTCAGGGGCGGGTCGACGCAGACCGTGAGGCCGAGCCGGACGTCGCCGCGGGCGGCGAGCGCGGCGGCGATCCGGGCGCCGAGGCTGTGGCCGAGGACGAGCGGGCGCTCGAGGCCCAGTTGGTCGATCGCGGCGGCGGCGTCGGCGGCGAAGTCGGGGGCGCCGTAGTTGCCGCCGGCGTCGCTCGGGCCGCGGCCGCGCAGGTCCATCACCAGCGGCCGGACCCGGTCGCGCAGCGGCGCGACGATGAAGTCCCAGGTGATCGAGGGGCTGGTGATGCCGGGCAGGACCAGCAGCGGCGGCTTCTCGCCGCCGTAGTCGAGCACGTGCAGGCGACGGCCGTCGCTCTCGATCCAACGGCTCGCGGCGCCGAGCGCGCGCAGCTCGTCGCGTTGGCAGTCGGTGACCTCGTGGCGGCGGTTCTCAGGCATCGGCGAGCTCCTTCGTGCAGGGGGCGGCGAGCGCCGCGACGACCGCGTCGCCGAACTCGGCGGTGGTCGCCGTGCCGCCCTGGTCGGGGGTCTGGACGGTGGCGGCGACGCGGTCGAGCGCGGCGTCGAGGCGGGCCGCCTCGCCCGGCAGGCCGAGGCCGTGCTCGAGCAGCATCGCGACCGAGCGGATCGCCGCGGTCGGGTTGGCGACGCCCTTGCCGGCGATGTCGGGGGCGGTGCCGTGGACGGGCTCGAAGAGGCCGGGGCCGCCGTCGCCGAGGCTGGCGCTGGCGGCGATGCCGAGCCCGCCCGCGAGCGCCGCGGCGACGTCGGAGAGGATGTCGCCGAAGGTGTTCTCGGTGACGATCACGTCGAAGCTCTCGGGCGCCTGGACGAGGCGCATCGCGGCGGTGTCGACGAGCAGGTGGTCGAGCTCGACGTCGGGGTAGTCGGCGGCCAGCGCGAGCGCCCGTTCGCGCCAGAGGCGCGAGGTCGCCAGCACGTTGGCCTTGTCGACCGAGGTGAGCTTGCCGCGCCGCGAGCGGGCCAGCTCGAAGCCGCGGCGGAGCACGCGGTCGACCTGGTCGGGCCGGTATTCGCAGGTGTCGAAGACGGTGCCGTCGTCGCGCACGCCGCGCTCGCCGAAGTAGAGCCCGCCGACCAGCTCGCGGACGATCATCAGGTCGATGTCGGCGGCGCGGAAGGGGCGCACGTTGGCGTAGACGTCGAGCTCGCGCCGCAGCGTGAACATGCCGTCCTCGGGGTTGGAGGCCGACCACGAGTAGTCACCGGAGCCGACCGCGCCGAGGAGGACGGCGTCGGCCTCGTGGCAGGCGGCGAGGGTCGCCGCGGGCAGCGCCTCGCCGTCGGCGGCGATCGCCTGCTGGCCGATCGGGTGCTCGGCGAGGTCGATCTCGGGGGCGAGCGCGGCGAGCGCCTTGCCCGCCTCGCCGACGACCTCGGGTCCGATCCCGTCGCCGGGCAGCAGGACGACCTTCACCGGCGGGCCGCCTCGGCCGCGGGCGCGGCGACGTAGGCCAGCGCGTCGTCGAGGTCGATCACGTCGGCGTACTTGGCGTCGATGTCGAAGAGGTTCGCCTCGTGCGGCCCGGCGGCGCGGTCACCGACGCAGGGGCGCGGGACGAGGACGTTGAAGCCCGACTGCACGGCGTCGACGACGCTGGCGCGGACGCAGCCGCTGGTCGTCGCGCCGCAGACGAGGACGGTGTCGACGCCGCGGGTCACCAGCGAGGCGGCGAGGTCGGTGCCGAAGAAGGCCGAGGCGCCCTTCTTGACCACGAGGGCGTCGGCGGCGCGGCGCGGGAGGCGCGGGTCGAGGTCGACCAGCTCGCTGCCGGCGCGGAGGATCCCCATCCCGGGCGCCTTGCGCAGCCAGGCGCAGCCGCCGTCGAGGTCGGCCTCCTCGTAGGCGATCGTGGTGAAGAGGACCGGCGCGCCGGTCGAATGAGCGGTCTCGATCAGCTCGGCGGTCGCCGCGACGACGTCGGTGAGGTCGGCGCCGGTGGGAAACTCGGGCTCGGTGAAGCCGCGGCTCAGGTCGACGACGAGGACCGCGGGTCGCGTGCCGCGCGGCACCCGGCCGCCCCAGCCCGCGCGCTCGTAGATCTGCCCGGTCTCTCCGTCGCTCATGGGTCGGGAGGATTGCATACATGCATACTTTGCTCAACCCGATAGGCGGGGAGCCCATTGCGAAGCGGTTCTCGGTGGGATCGCCGTCTGCATACAACCGAGGCACAAGAACCTTTAAAGTCCCTGACCATGGTGGAGCTGGAGATGCCGAGCGGGGTCCCCCGCGGCGAGAAGACGAGCGTGTCGGCGGCGCGGATCCTGCGCGAGGCGATCTTCTCGGGCGACCTGCGCCCGGGACAGACCCTGGGCGAGGAGAACCTGGCCCGCCAGCTCGGCATCAGCCGCACCCCGGTCCGCGAGGCGCTGGTCCTGCTGCGCGGCGAGGGCCTGGTCGAGACGCCGCCCAACCGCCCCGCCGCCGTGCGCGGCTTCACCGCCGGCGACCTGCGCGAGATGCACTCGCTGCGCGCCGTGCTCGAGGGCTACGCGGCGCGGACCGCGGCGCCGAACCTCTCCGACCAGCAGATCGGTGAGCTCGAGCGCAGCGTCGAACGCTACGCGGGGCTGATGGAGAACGACGCGATGTTGCGCGAACTGGTGGCGGAGAACTTCACCTTCCACAACACGATCATCGACGCGGCGGGCAGCGAACGGCTCGACTCGATGATCCGGCAGACGACGGCGATGCCGCTGATCTACCGCTCCTACATGACCTACTCGCGGGAAAACCGCGACTCGGCGCTGCAGGACCACCGCAAGATCCTCGCCGCGCTGCGCGACCGCGACCCCGAACGGGCCGAATCGCTGATGAAGGCCCACGTCCTCTGGGCGCGCGACGTCGCCCTCGCCCACCTGCCCTTGATCGAGGACGGGTCCGAGCCCGCCAGGTCCGACTCCGCCGACGACGCCGCGTGAGCGCCCCGGCGCTGTGCCTCGAAGGGGTCGCCGTCTTCGGCGACGAGGGCGCCCGGCCGCTGCTGGCCGGGATCGACTGGACGGTCGAGGCCGACGAGCACTGGGCGGTGATCGGCCCCAACGGCGCCGGCAAGAGCACCCTGCTCGGGGTCGCGGCCGGGGCGATCGTCCCCGACGAAGGGCGGGTGACCGCGCTCGGCGAGGGCTTCGACGCCCGCGGGCTCGCCAACCCGGCGCTCCGCATCGGCGTGATCGAGAGCCGGCCGCGGGTCTACGCCGAGAACCTCACCGTCGACGAGGTCGTCTACATGCACCGCACCGGTCCGGCGGCGGTGATGGGCACCCGCATCCCGGAGGCCGAGCGGGAGAAGGCGCGGCACCTGCTCGAGCGCTTCGGCTGCGCGCGGCTCCTCGGCCGCCGCTACCGGACCTGCTCGCAGGGCGAGCGCCAGCGGGTGATGCTGGCGCGGGCGATGATGCGCGAGCCCGAGCTGCTCCTGCTCGACGAGCCGAGCTCGGCCCTCGACATGATCGCCCGCGAGGCCTTCGTCGAGGCGGTCGGCACGCTGGTCGGCGAGTCGCCCGGGCTGGCGACGGTGACCGTCGCCCACCACCTCGAGGAGCTGCCGCCGGTCCTCACCCACGCGATGCTCCTCGCCGGGGGCGAGATCCTCGCCATCGGCGCCGCCGACGAGGTGCTGCGCGCCGACCACCTCTCGGCCGCCTTCGCCGCGCCGATCGAGGTCAGCCGCGGCGGCGGCCGCTGGTCGGCGCGCCTGGCCGCGTAGCCGCCCCGGGAGTTGCGGGTCCGCGCCGCCACTAGATTGGCGGGCGGTGCACCTGAGCCGCAAACGAGTCGCGATCTTCGCCCTCGCCCTGGGCGGCTTCGGTATCGGCCTGACCGAGTTCGTCACCTTCGGCCTGCTGCCGCAGATCGCCCGCGACGTGATGCCGGAGCTGTTCAAGACCGACCGCGGCGAGGCGCTCAGCCACGCGGGCTGGACCGTCTCCGCCTACGCGCTCGGCGTCGTCGTCGGCGCGCCGACGCTGGCGGTGCTCTCGGCGCGGATGCACAAGGTGAAGCTGCTCGCCGGCCTGCTGATCGGGCTCGCCGTCGGCAACCTGCTCTCGGCGCTGGCGCCGAGCCTCGGGCTGCTGCTGGTCGCCCGCTTCCTCGCTGGCATCCCGCACGGCGCCTACTTCGGCGTCGCCGGGCTGCTCGCGGCGGAGATGATCGGCCCCGGGGCGCGCTCGCGCGGGCTCGCGATCGTGCTCTCCGGGCTGACGATCGCCAACGTCGTCGGCGTCCCGGCGATCACCCGCCTCGGCCAGCTGACCAGCTGGCGGCTCGCCTACGTCACCGTCGCCGTCGTCTTCATGGCGGCGATGACGATCGCGGTGCTGACCCTCCACGATCCGGGCGAGGCGACGGAATCCTCGCCGCGCGCCGAGTTCGGCGCCCTGCGCGCGCCCGCGGTCTGGCTGTCGGTGGCGGTCGCGGCGATCGGCTTCGCCGGCTTCTTCGCCGTCGACAGCTACCTCGTCCCGGTCACCACCCACAGCGCCCACCTCGACTCGAGCGTCGCGCCGTGGGTGCTGGCGACGGTCGGCCTCGGGATGACGGTCGGCAACGCCGCGGGCGGGATGAGCGCCGACCGCCGCCCGACCACGAGCCTCTTCGCCGGCCTCGTCGCCCTCGCCGTCGCGATGTGCGCGTTCGCGCTCGTCGCCCACACCACGGTCGGCCTCTTCCTCACCGCCTTCGCCGTCGGCGCGACCGCCCTCTTCATGGGCCCGGCGTTGCAGGCACTCCTGATCCGTGCCGCCCCCCGCGCCGTCCTCATCGGCCCGGCCCTGAACCAGTCGGCGATGAACACCGCCAACGCGATCGGCGCCCTCGCCGGCGGCGCCGTCCTCTCCGCCAACCTCCCCTACACCGCCACCGGCTGGGTCGGCGCGGGCCTCGCCCTCGGCGGCCTCGCCCTCGCCCTCCTCACCGCCAAGGCGATGACGTCCTTCGCCCGCCTCCCGGCCGACGCGCCTGCGTTCGAGTAGGGGGTGATTGCAGGGACGGGGGCGGGAAAGCTGGCGCCCGGGGGCCTGGCGGGGCGGGGCGGGCCCGGCGGCCCGGGGCCTGGCGGCCGTCCGAGGGGCGCCCGGCCATCTCGGTGGCGACCCTGGCAGGTTGTGGCCGCCACCGAGATGGCCGGGTCCGCGGGGAGGGGTGCGAGGGTTCGTGACGTCGGGCGAGAGACGTGCGGGTCGTGCGCCGAGGGTCGTGCGCGTGCCGGGCGGACGTGCGCGTGTCGTCGGGAAGGAGCGCGTGATCCGCCACGAAGGCGCGCGTCCCGTGACGAAGACGCAGGGAACGTCACGATCCCTCCCGTCTCCCTGGGCCCCGGCCGTCAACCTGTCGCGG
>DASZUH010000423.1:0-6438 GCA_035547715.1 Solirubrobacterales bacterium | reverse complement strand
CATCACCTGCAGCCCGCCCTGGGAGATCTCCGGCTGATAGGGCGTGTAGGGCGTGAGGAACTCGGAGCGCGAGGTGATCGCGTCGACGATCGCGGGCACGTAGTGGTCGTACATCCCGGCGCCGAGGAAGGTGACCTGCTCTTCGGCGTCGGCGTTCCGCGCCGCCAGCGCCGCCAGCCGCTCGTAGACCTCGGCCTCGCTCATCCCGGCAGGCAGGTCGAGCGGCCGGCCGAGGCGCAGCGGGCCGGGGATCTGCTCGAACCGCTCGTCGACGGACGCGACGCCGATCGCGGCGAGCATCTCGGCGCGATCGTCGGGGGTGGCTGAGGTGTAGCGACTCACTTGGTCGTTACAGGCTAGGGAAGCCGGGGGCCGGCTAGCGGTCGAGCAGCTTCTGGGACTCGGCCGCGGAGAGGAGCGCTTCGGCCTCCTCCGGGTGCGACAGCGCGACCTTGACCAGCCAGCCCTCGCCGTAGGGGTCCTCGTTGATCCTCTCGGGGCTGTCGGAGAGCGAGTCGTTGACCTCGGTCACCTCGCCCGACATCGGCGCGATCACGTCGCTGACCGCCTTCACCGACTCGACCTCCGCGTAGGGCTGGTCTTTGGTCAGCGTCGTGCCCGGCTCGGGCGGCTCGAAGAAGACGACCTCGCCCAGCGTGTCCTGGGCGTACCAGGTGATCCCGAAGGTGGCCGAATCGCCCTCGATCCGCACCCAGTCGTGCTGGTCGTGGTAGCGCAGATCGTCGGGGTAGGTGGCCTCGGCCAAGTTCAACTCCTTACGTAGAGGGGCTTGGAAGCTATCCGCGCGGGCCGATGCCTCCCGCGCACGTCGATCTCGACCGCGGTTCCCGGCGCGGCGAGGTCGCTGCGCACGTACGCCATCCCGGCGCCGATCCCGAGCGAGGGCGCGAAGGTGCCGCTGGTGACGACGCCGACCCGGGCGCCCGCGTCCGCGCCGCCGGCGGCGCCCAGCACCGGGTTGCCGTCGCGCGGGATGCCGCCGCCCTCGATCGTGAACGGGGCGAGCCGCTCCGCCGTCCCCTCGGCCCGCGCCGTATGTACCGCGGGCGAGCCGATGAACCCGGTCGCCTCCTTACAGCACCAGCCGAGGTCGGCTTCGATCGGGTTGCGCTCCGGCGTCAACTCGTTGCCGTGCAGCGGGTAACAGACCTCGAGCCGCAGCGTGTCGCGGGCGCCGAGCCCGCAGGGGACGACGCCGGCGAGCCGCAGCTCTTTGAAGATCGGGATCGCGACCTCGGGGTCGATCAGCATCTCGACCCCGTCCTCGCCGGTGTAGCCGGTGCCGCAGACCAGCGCCGGCCGCCGGCCGACGTTCATCGCGGCGACGTGGAAGCGCGCGGGCAGGTCGAGGCCGAGCGTCTCGGTGAGGATCCGGCGGGCGTGCGGGCCCTGGACGGCGAGCATCGCGTAGCGGTCGGCGACGTCGCGGACGGCGACGTCGTGGTCGCGGGACCAGCGGCCGAACCAGGCGAGGTCGGTCTCGTGGTTGGCCGCGTTGGTGACGATCAGGTAGCGGTCGGTGCCGAGCCGGTAGGTGAATACGTCATCGACAACCCCTCCGGACTCGTTGCAGATGCAGGAGTACTGCGCGCCGCCGACGGCGATCTTCGACACGTCGTTGGACAGAACGAGCTGCAGGAAGGCGAGCGCACCGGGCCCCTCGACCTCGACCTCGCCCATGTGCGAGACGTCGAACACCCCCGCGTGCGTCCGCACCGCGGCGTGCTCCTCCTTGATCCCCTCGTAGAGGACCGGCATCTCCCAGCCCGCGAACGGCACCAATTTGGCGCCGAGCTCGGCGTGCTGCTCGTAGAGCGGGGTGCGACGGAGGGCGGCGACGTTCACGCCGCCCAGCGTATCTGGCGCGCGCCTACTCTTTGAGGAAGCCCGGGACGTCGATGTCGTCGTCCGACACGCGCAGTTTGCGGATGTCGGTGTCCTCGGCGGAGACCCGCGGCCGCGACTCGTAGCGGCGCCGCACCCGCTGCGGCGAGCGCGCCAGCAGCTCGAACCCTTCGAAGCCGGTGGCGATCACGGTCACCCGGATCTCGTCGTGCATCGACTGGTCGACGACCGAGCCGAAGATGATGTTGGCGTTGTCGTCGGCTTCGGCCTGGACCAGTTGGGCCGCCTCGTTGACCTCGAACAGGCCGAGGTCTTCGGGCCCGGTGATGTTCAGCAGCATCCCGGTCGCGCCTTTGATCGACTCCTCGATCAGCGGCGAGGTGATCGCCGCTTTCGCCGCTTCGAGCGCCCGTTTCTCGCCCGAGGCCGAGCCGACGCCCATCAGCGCCGAGCCGGCGTCGCGCATGATCGTGCGCACGTCGGCGAAGTCGAGGTTGATCAGGCCGGGGATCGTGATCAGGTCGGTGATGCCCTGGACGCCCTGGCGGAGGATGTCGTCGGCCTGGCGGAAGGCGTCGAGGACGCTGGTCCGCCGCTCCACCGCCTGCAGCAGCTTCTCGTTCGGGACGATGATCAGGGTGTCGACGTTGTTGCGCAGTTTCTCGATCCCCTCGAGCGCCTGCTGCATCCGTCGTTTGCCCTCGAACTCGAACGGTTTGGTGACCGCGCCGACGGTGAGGGCGCCGATCTCCTCCTTGGCGATCTCGGCGATCACCGGGGCCGAGCCGGTGCCGGTGCCGCCGCCCTCGCCCGCGGTGACGAAGACCATGTCGGCGCCCTTCAGCGCCTCCTTGATCTCGTCGCGGGACTCGGCCGCGGCGCCCGCGCCGACCTCCGGATTGCCGCCGGCGCCGAGCCCGCGGGTGAGCTCCTGGCCGATCGAAAGCTTGATGTCGGCGTCGCAGGCCTGCAGCGCCTGCGCGTCGGTGTTGACGGCGACGAACTCGACGCCGCGGATGCCCGCGTCGATCATGCGGCTGACCGCGTTCGTCCCGCCGCCTCCGGCGCCGACGACCTTGATCACCGCTAGGTAAGTCGATTCCATCTCCCGATTTCTTTCTGTTGGTGGGCTGCCGCGCCTCCTCCAACAATTCGGCGTCGAGGCTTAGCCACCTGTATGCGAGTTGAGCCTTTGGTTTGCCCGAGGTTGCATCGGTGCTCAAGGGTTGATAGCACAGTGCGAACGCCGGAAATTGCGCTCAACGTAGGGCATTGCCTGGGGTCTGTCAAACGTGCGGCAGGGTGCCTGCACGCGATATTTCTCAACTCCGACTTGAGGCTTTGTCGAGTCTCACCCTTTGGTCGAGGGTTGGCCTCCGGGCCGCATTCCGCCTCAGGAAGCCGCCGTCGCCTACCTAATTCGCGGGCGGCAGTTCATGTCCTTCGCCGCCGACGGCGGGACGGGTGGGAGCGTGCACGTCTACATAACTGAGCAACGTCACGGACGGATCGGCGAGCACCGCCGCGGCCGCCTTCCATTTGCGCGTGGCTTCGCTCTGGTCGCCGAAGCGGACGAGGATGCCCGAGGTGAGTTCGACCTCGGCCCCGGTCTTGCCCCAGGCGGTGGCGGCGATGTAGGGCCGGAGGACCTTCGGCGCGGCGGCCAGGATGCGGACCTCTTCGAGCACGTGGCCGCGGACGCGCCTGCCGGGCGGGAGCTTCTTCAGCGGCAGCACCGGCTGGTCGGCCTTCGCGCCGGAGGCGGAGCCGAGGAGCTTGCCGTCGTCGCCGACCAGGACGACGCGTTTGCCGTTGCCGATCTGGGCGACGACGCGGACCTGCTGCGCCTCGGCGTCGGGGGTCGAGGAACCGCGCAGGCCGAACCAGTAGACGGCGACCGCGACGACGGCCAGGGCGATGACGGCGAGCGCAACCTTCCTCACGAGTCCCACCCGGGCACCTTCACGTCGCCGAGCACCTGGACCTCGGGCTCGAGCTCGACGCCGAAGCGCTCCTTCACCCGGCGCCGGCCCTCGGCCATCAGCGCGAGCACGTCGGCGGTCGTCGCCTCCCCGGTGTTCTCGACGAAGTTCGCGTGCTTGGGGGAGAAGCGGGCGGCGCCGACGGCGAGGCCCTGGCATCCCGCCGCCTCCAGAAGCTGCCCGGCCGAGCGGCCCGCGGCGCGCGGGTCGGCGGGGTTCTTGAAGGTCGAGCCGAAGGTCTTGATCCCGGCGGGCTGCGCCTCGCGGCGGCGCCCGCGCAGCGAGGCGAGCGTCGCCTTGATCTCCTCGGGGTCACCGGGGGTGAGCGCGAAGGAGGCGCGCGAGACCACTTCGCCCTCGCCGAGGTTCGAGTCGCGGTAGACGAAGTGGAAGGCGTCGGGGGTGCGTCGCTCGGTGCCGGTCGCGGTCGAGACCTCCACCCACTCGAGCACCTCGGCCAACTGCCCGCCGTAGGCGTTGGCGTTCATCCGCACCGCACCGCCGGCGGTGCCGGGGATGTTGATCCCGAACTCCAGGCCGGAGAGCCCCCACCCGGCCGCTTTCGCCGCCGCCGAGGGCAGGCGGGCGCCGCCGCCGCAGAGCAGGCGGGTGCCGTCGCGCTCGATCTCGGTCAGCGCGCCGCCCAACTTCATCGCCAGTCCTCGGAATCCGTCATCCGCTACCAGGAGGTTCGATCCCGAGCCGATCACTCCTACCGGTACGGAAAACTCTTTCGCCCAGGCGAGCAGGGCGACCAGGTCCTCCTGGGTCGCCGGGCGGGCGAAGAAGTCGGCGGGGCCGCCGGTACGGACGGTGGTGAGGCGGGCGAGGGGGAAGTCCCGCTCGACCCCGCCTGGCGCGTCAATCGGCAAGGAGGTTCTCCCCGACTTTGAAGACGTCACCGGCGCCGATCGTCACCAGGAAGGAGCCCGGCGGCAGCGCCTCGAGACGTCGGGTGAGAAAGGCTTCCGCCCTGGCGGCGGTCGGCAGCCAGGCGATCGGTTTGCCGTGGCCGGCGTCGGCTGCCGCGCGGGCCACGTCGAGGCCGCTGACGCCGGCGAGGGGGCCGACCGGTTCCTCGCGGGCCGGGTAGACGTCGAGCACCGCGACCTCGTCGGCGAGCGCGAGCGCGGCGCCGAACTGGGTGGCGAAGACCTTGGTCCGCGAGTAGAGGTGCGGCTGGAAGACGGCGACGAGCCGGGCCGGCCCGAGTTCGCGCAGGGCCGAGAGCGCGGCGCGGACCTCGGTCGGGTGGTGCGCGTAGTCGTCATATATGCGGACCCCGTCCCGTTCGCCCTTGACCTCGAGCCGCCGCCGCACGCCGCGGAAGTCGGCAAGCGCCGCCGCCGCCCGGTCGAGGTCGAACCCGGCCGCCCCGAGCGCCGCCAGCGCGGCGCGCGCGTTGAGCACGTTGTGCGCCCCCGGCACCGCAAGGTCGAGCTCCGCCGGCCCCGGCGCGCCGAGGGAGTAGTCGACGACCTCGACGCCGGCGCCTGCACCGCCCGTCCCGGCCAGGGCGGCGCGGACCTCTTCGACGGCGCCGGCCTCGCGGCCCGGGGCCGGGAGGACGGCGACGCGGGCCTTCCCGGCGAAGCCGGCGAAGGCCTCGACCAGCGGCTCGAGCGAGCCCCATTTCGAGTGGTGGTCCATCTCGACGTTGGTGACGACGGCGATCTCGGGGTCGAGGCGGAGGAAGCTGCCGTCGGACTCGTCGGCCTCGGCGACCACCCACTCGCCCTCGCCCCAGCCCGCGTTGGCGGGGACGCCGCCCGGCCCGAGCCCGGGGACCTCGCCGCCGACGAAGAAGGCCGGGTCCTCGCCGAGGCCGCGCAGGGCCCAGACCGCCATCGAGGTCGTCGTCGTCTTGCCGTGGGTGCCGGCGATCGCGATCAGCCGCTTCTCGGCGCAGAGCTCGGCCAGCAGCTCGCCGCGGTGGACCACGTTCTGGCCGCGCTCGCGCGCCAGGGCCAGCTCCGGGTTGCCGTCGCCGATCGCGGTCGAGACGACCGCCTCGGCGCCCGGCGGCAGGTTGGCGGCGTCGTGGCCGATCGACGGCTCGACCCCCGCCGCCCGCACCCGCTCCATATAGGTGGACTCGCTGCGGTCGCTGCCGGTGACCGTCGCGCCGAGCCCGGCGCAGACGACCGCGAGCCCGCTCATCCCGGCCCCGCCGATGCCGATGAAGTGGAGCTCGCGCCCGCTCCAGTCCGCGCCGCTCACGATCCCGCCGCCTCCAGCACCTGGTCGGCGATCGACCGCGCCGCGTCCGGCCTGGCCAGGCCGCGCGCCGCGGCCGCCATCTCCCCCAGGCGCGCGGGGTCGCCGAGGATCCCCTGCACCCGCGCCAGCAGCGCCGCCGGGTCGAGCGCGTCGTCTTCGACGATCTCCGCCGCGCCCGCCCGCTCCATCCAACGCGCGTTCGCCCGCTGGTGGTCGGCCGTCGCGTACGGGAACGGCACCAGGACCGCCGGGCGGCCGGCCGCGGTGAACTCGAAGATCGAGCCGCCGGAGCGCCCGAGGACCAGGTCCGACGCGGCGAGCACGTCGCCGAGGTTCGGCTCGTACTCGATCAGCTCGTAGCCCTCCTTAT
>DASZUH010000422.1:0-3167 GCA_035547715.1 Solirubrobacterales bacterium | reverse complement strand
GGCGGTGGCGGGGCGAGCCGGCGCCCGACGCGGACGGGGGACGGAAAGGGCCGCGGCCGTCCCGGCCACGGCCCTGGCAGGTTGTGGCCGGGGCCGGGACGGCCGGGTCTGCGGGAAGAGGTCACGGGTCCGTGCGTCCCGCGGGCACGTCCGGACCCTCGACCCCTCTCCCCAAGGACCCGGCCGTCCCGGCCCCGGCCACAACCTGCCAGGGCCGTGGACGGGACGGCCGGGCGCAACTCGGACGGCCGCCAACCCCGGGGCCGGCCGCGCCGGCCCCCGGCCGCCGGTTTCCGGCGCCTAGACCGCCGGTCTACCCCGCATCTGGCCCATCACGCGGCGGGTCAGCTTCCGCTTGCGGAGCATTTCACGGTGTTTCTTCACCTGCCGCCGAACGTCCTCGGCCAGCTTGTGGATGCTCTGGGTCATCTCGGGCGAAGCCTCGCGCGCGTGGAGGGTCGTCCCTTTGAGGCGCACGGTCGCTTCGGCCACCTGGCAATCGGAGATCGACGGGTTGCGCTCCTCGTAGAGGACCACATCGCAGGTCGCCAATTCCGATACCTGACGATTCAATCGACTGAATCGTTTGCTCACCAACTCACGCAGGTCGTCCGTCATCTCGACGTTGCGTCCCCGAATCTCAATCCGCATGAGCTACCTCCTTGTGGGTATCGAGGATCGATCGTACGCCGCTCGGCGGCCGGCCACAAGGGGCCGCCCGCTACTCTTGAGCAATGCCCGCTATGGACCTGGTCACGAAGGCCCTGCGCGCGGGGGAGGGGCGCAAATTCAAGGCGTACCAGAAGCGCGCGGAGGCGATCAACAGATTTGAGCCGGAGATGGAAGCCCTCTCCGACGAGGAGATCCGCGAGGAGGCCGACGAGCTGCGTCGCCGCGCGCGCGAGGAGGGGGCATCGCTCGACGATCTTCTCCCCGAAGCGTTCGCCCTCTGTCGCGAGGCGTCCCGCCGCACCACCGGCCAGCGCCACTACGACGTGCAGCTGATCGGCGGCATGGTGCTGCACGACGGCGCCATCGCCGAGATGAAAACCGGCGAGGGGAAGACGCTCACCGCAACCCTGCCCGTGTTCCTCAACACCCTGGCGGGCAAGAGCGTCCACGTCGTCACCGTCAACGACTACCTCGCCCGCCGCGACTCGGAATGGCTGACGCCGATCTACGAGGCGCTCGGGGTCACCGTCGCCGCCGTCCAGGACTCCGACGACCACGCCGCCCGTCAGATCAAATACGCCTGCGACGTCGTCTACGGCACCAACTCCGAGTTCGGCTTCGACTACCTGCGCGACAACATGTCGCAGTCGCTCGAGGAATGCGTCCAGCGCGGCCACGACTTCGCGATCGTGGACGAGGTCGACAACATCCTCATCGACGAGGCGCGGACGCCGCTGATCATCTCCGGCCGCCCCGAAGAAGCGGCGCAGACCTACTACACGTTCGCCCGCCTGGCGAAACAGATGGTCGGCGTCCCGCACAAAGAAAAACTGAAATCGCTCGGTGAATCGAAGGACACCACCGACGTCGACTACGACTACGAGTACGACGAGAAACACAAGACCGTCGCGCCGACCGAGCGCGGGGTCAAGAAGGCGGAGGAGTTCCTCGGCATCGAGAACCTCTACCTGGCCGAAAACGGCAACCTCGTCAACCACCTCGTGCAGGCGCTGAAGGCAGAGTCGCTCTACAAGAAGGACGACGACTACGCCGTGATCGACGGCGAGGTGATGATCATCGACGAGTTCACCGGCCGCATCCTCGAGGGCCGGCGCTGGTCGGAAGGCCTCCACCAGGCGGTCGAGGCGAAAGAAGGCGTGGCGATCCGCGAGGAGAACCAGACGCTCGCGACGATCACCCTGCAGAACTACTTCCGGCTCTACGACAAGCTCTCCGGCATGACCGGCACCGCCCTCACCGAGGCGACCGAGTTCATGAAAATCTACGAGATGCCGGTGGTCGAGATCCCGACCAACCAGCCGATGGTCCGCCTCGATCAGAACGACCAGATCTTCAAAACCAAAGACGGCAAGTGGCAGGCGGTGATCGACGAGATCGTCGGCCGCCACGAAAAGGGCCAGCCGGTGTTGGTCGGCACCGTCTCGGTCGAGGTCTCGGAGATGATCTCCGGGGCGCTCAAACGCGATGGCATCCAGCACGCCGTCCTCAACGCCAAACCCGAGCACGCCGAACGAGAGGGCGAGCTGATCGCCCAGGCGGGCCGCAAGAGCGCGGTGATGATCGCCACCAACATGGCGGGCCGCGGCGTCGACATCAAGCTCGGCGGCGATCCCGAACACCTGGCGATCGCGGAGCTGAAAAAGCAGGGCATCACCCACGGCGACGAGGGCTACGAGGAGGCGCTGGCGGAGCGGACCGAGCAGCTCAAACCGCAGTGCCAGGCCGAGGCCGAAGAAGTCCGCGCGCTCGGCGGCCTCTACATCTGCGGCACCGAGCGCCACGAGTCGCGCCGCATCGACAACCAGCTGCGCGGCCGCTCCGGCCGCCAGGGCGACCCGGGCGAGTCGCGCTTCTTCCTCTCCGCCGAAGACGACGTCATCCGCCTCTTCGCCGGCGATCGGATCTACAAAATCCTCGACCGCCTCGGGCCCGTCGACGACGACGGCACCGAAGTGCCGCTCGAGGCAAAAATGCTGACGAAAACGGTCGAGAACGCGCAGAAGAAGGTCGAGGAACAGAACTTCCTGATCCGCAAACGCGTGCTCGAGTACGACGACGTGATGAACGAGCAGCGCCGCGTCGTCTACCGCTATCGCCGCGAGATCCTCGAAGGCCGCGACATCTCCGAGAACGGCCGCGAAGAGCTCGAAGGCGTGATCGAGCGCCTGGTCGAGGAGTACACGGCGTCTGACATCCTCGACGACTGGGACCTCGAGGAGCTGGAGACGCAGCTGCGCCAGATCTGGCCGGTGGCGATCGACGTCGCCCAGCTGGCGCCGGAGGCGGTCGACCGCGAGCGCCTCAAGGACGACCTCGACGAGGACGCGATGGCGGCCTACGACGAGCGCGAAGACAAACTCGGCGAGGAGCTGATGCGCCACCTCGAGCGCTCGATCCTGCTGCAGGTGATCGACAACCGCTGGCGCGAACACCTCTTCGACATGGACTACCTGCGCGAGGGCATCCACCTCCGC
>DASZUH010000421.1:0-5242 GCA_035547715.1 Solirubrobacterales bacterium | reverse complement strand
GCTTGTTCGGGTATGACGAACAAGCGACGACCGGACGGTGCGCCGCCGGAGACCGACGGCCGCTCCGTCACGGCTCCTCATGCCTTCGGTCACCTTCGCCCCGGGCCGGAGGGTGCGTTCGTCGCTGGACCACCATAGGCGTACAAGCGACGAACGCACCTGGGCGATGCATGAGGAAGTGGGGAGGGACCGTGACCTTCCATGGGTCTTCGCCACGGAACCTGCGCGCCCGGGCCTTTCCGGGCGGATCGTCCTGCCCCGACGCGCCGCCGACCCCCGCGGAGCGGGTCCCGCAGGGAGGTCGTCACAGGGACGCGACGAACTCCACCCTCCCGTCACGCTCCCGAGCGCACGCCATGTTGATGGGCCGAAAACTCCCCGATATGGGGAGTTTTCGGCCCATCAACGTGGGAGCCGTCACGGACCTTGTGCCTTCGTGGCCGATGCTGCGCATCTCTACCCGCGGGACGCACGGACCCGTGACCTCTCCCCGCACCCTCGGCCGTCCCGGCCACGGCCACAACCTGCCCGGGCCGTGGACGGGACGGCCGCGTCCCTTTCCCTTCCGCCTCCGCTCCGGGCGCCGGCTTGCGCCTCCGCCGTCCGTGGAATCGACCATCTAGCGTGCGCGGGATGGCGACCAGGGCCGAGACCTCCGGTGGGATCCGCGGCAACCCGGCGGTCGCGGTGGGGATGGTGCTCGGCTCGATCTCCTCGGTGCAGTGCGGCGCGGCGTTGGCGACGACGCTCTTCGGGCGCGTGGGGCCGGTCGGGGCGGTCTTCCTCCGGGCCGCCTTCGCCGCGCTGATCCTGCTCGCCGTCGCCCACCGCGACGTGGCGAGGCTGCGATGGGCCGAGGTGCGCGACGTCATCCTCTTCGGCGTCACCCTGGCGGCGATGAACGCCTGCTTCTACGCGGCGATCGAGCGGCTGCCGCTGGGGATCGCCGTCACCTTCGAGTTCAGCGGGCCGCTGGCGGTGGCGATCTTCGGCTCGCACCGGCGCCGCGACCTGATCTGGGCGGCGCTGGCGGCGCTCGGCATCGTGCTCCTCTCCGGCCGGCTTGGCGGCGGCGCCTCGATCGACCTGCTCGGCGCCGTGTTGGCGCTGACCGCCGGCGGCTTCTGGGCGTGTTACATCCTGCTCAGCGCCCGGGTCGGCGGTCGTTCGGAGGGGCTGGGCGGGCTGGCCGCGGCGCTGGCGATCTCGGCCGTGCTGCTCGCCCCGGCGGGGATCGCCGTGGGCGGCGGCGAGCTGACCGGCGGCGGCGTGCTGGCCCGCGGCCTGGCGGTCGGCGTCCTCAGCTCGGCCGTCCCCTACGCGCTCGAGATCGAGGCCCTGCGCCGGCTGCCGAACGCGGTCTTCGGCGTGATGATGAGCCTCGAGCCGGCGGTCGCGGCCCTGGTCGGGTTCGTGGCGCTCGGCCAGGGCCTGAGCCGGCTCGAAGCCGTGGCGATCGGGCTGGTCGTGGCGGCCAGCGCGGGCGCCCTGCGATCTGCCTCGACCCCGGCGCCCCGCGACGCGTAGCGCCGCGTCCGGTAGAACCCCAAGATGGCCGCGAAGGCGAAGGGCAAGGGCGTGCGGGCGGCGGTCCGGGGCCGGGTCCAGGGCATCGGCTTCCGCTATGCGACGGTCGAGCGGGCGCACGAGCTCGGCGTGCTCGGTTGGGTGCGAAACGAGGACGACGGCACCGTGCTGGTCCATGCCGAGGGACCCGAGGAGGCGGTCGACGCGCTCGTCGCGTGGCTGGGCGAAGGGCCGCCGGGGGCGGCCGTCGAGGAGGTCGAGGTGACCAGGGGCAAGGTCGAAGGCCACGAGCAGTTCGCGGTGCGCGGGGTCGGCGCCGGGGTCTTCGTCGTCCAGGAGCACGAAGCGACCGCGCACCACTGGGACCTGCGCCTCGAGGTCGACGGCGTGATGCGCTCCTGGGCGGTGCCGAAAGGCCCCTCGATGGACCCGGCGCAGAAACGGCTCGCCGTCCAGGTCGCAGACCACCAGAAGTCCCACAACGACTTCGAAGGCAAGGCGGGGAAGGGCGGCGTGATCGTCTGGGACCGCGGCACCTACGAGCAGGGCGGGCGGGTGCCCTGGCCGGAGGCGCTCGAACGCGGGCACGCGGTGTTCGTCCTGCACGGGGAGAAGCTCGAGGGCGGCTTCGCGCTGCAGCGGACGCGGCCGGGAGAGAAGCCCCGGTGGCTCCTGATCAAGCGCAAAGACGACGCCGCGCGCCCGGGGAGCGACGTCGTCGCCGAGGCGCCCGAGTCGGTCCGGAGCGGCCGGACCCTGGCCGACGTCATCGCCGGCTGAGGGCCGCCGCGCAGGTTTCCTTGCAGAACGGTTTTTCCGCCGCGGGCGGCGCAACAATCGAACACATGTTCGTAGAGACTCATGACATAGACGCAATGGACCTTCGCGGGGGTGTCGCGGAGGTGGAACCGACGGAGCGGCCCGTGCTGCGGGTCGTCCATGACGCCGATCGCGAGCGCGAGGCGCAGGCGATCATCCTGCGGCTCGTCCTCACGGAACGGCCCGCCGAACTGCGCATCGAGGCGGTGATGGCGCGGATCGGCGACCCGCACCTCGCGGCCCGGGCGATCACCGCCCTGGTCGAAGGCGGCCTCTTGCTGAAGATCGACGAGTACGTGCTCGCGACGACCGCCGCGGTCGACTTCCACGAGCTCCGCATCGCCGCCTGACGCGGTCGTCCTCAGGCCCGGTACGCGGGCCGAGGACGACCGTGGTCGTCCGGCCTGAAGTTGCGTAAAGGTCGGGCCGTTACCGTTTTGGGATGACTCGTCGCGTAAAAGCACCGCTTTTCGCCGCGATCGCGTGCGCCGCGGCGATCGCGCCGCTGGCCGCGCTGGCCTACTCCTACGGCCCGGTCAAGACCCGTGATCTGGACATCCTCATGCGCCTCGAGCGCGAAACCGGCCACCTGCACGGCCTCGCCACGGTCCTGGTGAACCTCGGCGACCTCGCCTCGTTGCTGATCCTCGGCGCCGTCGTCGCCGGCATCGGCCTCTGGTTCGGCCGCCGTCGCGAGGTGGTCGCCGCGCTGATCCTGATCGCCGGCGCGAACGTGACCACGCAGGCACTGAAGTCGCTGCTCGAACACGTCCGCTACACGGCCGCCCAACAGGGCTGGGAAATGCCCTGGGCGAACTCGTTTCCGAGCGGCCACACGACCGCGGCGGCGACGCTCGCGGTGGGGCTCCTCTTCGTCGTCCCGGCGCGGCACCGGCTCGCGGCCGCGGTCGCCGGCTTCCTCCTGACGGCGGCGGTCGGGATCTCGGTGATGGTGCTCTCCTGGCACTACCCGAGCGACGTGCTCGGCGCCCTCCTGGTCGTCGGCGCCTGGGCCTTCGCGATCCTCGCGGCCCTGCGTTACCGTGACGATCGGGCCGACCGCGAGACGGCCGTCAGCGGCCCCGGCCGGCGCCCGCGGGGCCGGTGGGCCGTCTCGACGGAGTAGTCCGCTCTACAGTTCCCTCGCGGTACCCGCGCCGGAGTGGCGGAATTGGCATACGCGATCGACTCAAAATCGATTGCCCTTGCGGGCTTGTGGGTTCGAGTCCCACCTCCGGCATCAAGCGGTCAGGATTTCGGACCTGGCGTCTCGAAGAACATCGCCGTCGCCGTGGCCGGGAAGGTCTCGTGGTCGGGATCGATCTCCTTGCGGATCGAGGCGCGGCCCTTGATCACCAGCATCTCTTCGTACATGCGACCGAACAACTCGCCCAGTTCGTCGAAACCCTCGTCGTCCATCTCCTCGAAGGGAAGGCGAAGCAGCCAGCGGCTCAGGCGCTTGTCGAAGGTCCCGCCGTCGACCGAGCGCGCGACCTCGACCATGTGGAGCTGGAGCGTGTGGCGGGTGAGGAAGTCGCGTTCCTCGTCGCTCATCGCCGCCGAGTCCTCCTCGCTGGCGAAGGGCCGCTTGGTCGCCCGGTAGAAGTGCTCGACGGCGCCGCGGACCGGACGTTCGCCGACCAGCTCGACGTGGCCGATCTCGACCAGTTTGCTGACGTGGTAGCCGACGTGGCTCACGTCTTTGCGGATCTCGTGCGCGATTTCGATCGGGCTGGCGGTGCGTTCGGCCAGGATGCAGAAGGCCTGGACGCGGGTCGGATGGGCGAGTAACGCGGTCAGCGTCGACTCGAATTTCGGTTTCTCCGACGCGCGCGTCGACGTTGTCCTTGCCTTTTGCATCAAGCCTCTCCCAGGGTCGTTTCCGTGAAGGCGGTGAAGCGTAGTGCAGAACTTGACTAATAGTTCAGATTTTTACCGCAATTGATTCGTCCGGTCCGCCCTGTTGAGTCGGTCGAGCACGTGCTCACGACTCTTTGGGAGGGGGTGAATCATGGCGCAGAAAAATGGCGCAACGCAGGGGCCGAAGCGGATGAAGCTCTCGGCGGTGGCAGAAATCGCCCCGCCGGTGTGGATGGTCACCAAGCCGGTCTGAGGCCTCGCGGCCCGGCCTCCTCGACCTGGGAGCAGGCCGGGCCGCCCTTCTCCCTCGGTGCGTGCCGGCGGCGCCGGACGTCCGGCATCGGGAGGGACGACTCAGGCGGGCTGGGCGGCGGCGCCGCCGGGGCTCGAGCCGGCGCCGTAGTCCTCGCCGTTGCCGATCGGGCGCTCCTCCTCGATGTTCCAGCCCTGGTTGAAGCCGTAGAGCGCGGCGACGATCACCACCAGCTGCACGATCGCGAGGACGATCACCAGCACGCCGACCACCGACGAGGGGAGCGCCGCTTCGTCGAAGCCCGCCTTGTCGCGGGCGAACCAGCTGTTGGCGCCGACCGCGCAGAGGATCGCGAGGATCATCGACAGGGCGGCCGCGAGCGGCAGGATCCCGCGCCGCCAGCGGGCCACGAGGATGGCGAACAAGATGTAGAGGAGCGCGTAGATCGCGCAGATGACGCCCATCCCGCCGCCGCCCTGCAGCACCTTCCAGCCGCCGACCGTGACCACCGCGGCCAGCCCGGCCGTGAGCAGCAGGAGCAGCACGATCACCCACTTGGTCGTCACCGAGCCGGGCTTCTCCCGATTCGGCCGCCAGAGCTCATAGCCCGGTCTCACCTCCCCTACAGGCACCCGACGATCATAGAATCCCTCCTCGACGCGGCATTGATCGCGGGTTAAGCCCTCCTTCGAGGGTCGCGCGGGCGTGGCGGAATTGGCATACGCGCCAGGTTTAGGTCCTGGTGGGCTTCGGCCCGTGGGGGTTCAAGTCCCTCCGCCCGCA
>DASZUH010000420.1:0-2402 GCA_035547715.1 Solirubrobacterales bacterium | reverse complement strand
GCCGCCGCCTGACCCCTTCTCGCTAGGATCGCTGGTCCCGTGTAGGGCCCCGGAGGGGTGCCGGAGTGGTTGAACGGGGCAGTCTCGAAAACTGTTGGCGTCGCAAGGCGCTCGTGGGTTCGAATCCCACCCCCTCCGCTCTGCCTCCGAGGGCGGCGCGTGGCGGCGTCATCGGTCGCTTGTGTGCAGAGCACACGGCGCTCCCTGCTTTCTTGCCACGCTTGCCCTCGGAGGCAGAGCCAGGCTCAGGGGCTGTCAAATCAGGCGGGGGGATTGCGCCTCGCGGCGAAAAAGTTGCGCAGGAGGGTCGCCGACTCGGCGGCGCCGACGCCGGCGATCACCTGGGGGCGGTGGTTCAGGGCGGGCTCGGCGAGGATGTCGAGGACGGAGCCGGCGGCGCCCGCCTTCGGGTCGGGCGCGGCGAAGACGACGGTCGGGATGCGGGCGAGGACGATCGCGCCGGCGCACATCGCGCAGGGCTCGAGGGTGACGTAGAGGGTCGTGTCGGGGAGGCGCCAGCCGCCGAGGGCGGCCGCGGCGGCCTGGATCGCGAGGACCTCGGCGTGGGCGGTCGGGTCGCGGCGCAGCTCACGCTCGTTGCCCGCCGCCGCGAGCACCTCGCCGCCGCGCAGGATCGCCGCGCCGATCGGCACGTCGCCGTGCTCCTCGGCCCGCCGCGCCTCCGCCAGGGCCAACTCCATGCCGCGCTCGTGCGCCGCCTCATCTTGCTCAGGGAAATTACGTTCTCCGAGGGCCACGATAGAGGAGTATCCCGCCTGGAACTTCGGTAGGGCAGGCGTGTTCGAAGTGGAACCGGCAATGCACTCGATGCGGATCAAATTGGCTCTGGGAGCCGCTCTGGCGGCGCTGCTCGCGCTGCTCGCCGGGGGGGCGAGCGGTGCCGCGGCGGCCGCGGCGATCGGCCAGGCGCACCGCTTCGCGCCGCGCCGGCTGGTCGTCAAGTTCGCCGGCGAAGCGCACGGCCGCACGGTCGGGCTGCCCCGCGGCGCCGGCGTCCTCGCCACGGCCCGCGCCCTGCGCGCCAAGCCGAACGTCGAATACGCCGTGCCGGACTACGCCGCGCACGCCTCGGCGGTCGAACCGGAACCGTTCGACCCCGACGACGACGGCACGATCGAAGCGGTCACCGGCAGCTCCACCACCACGCCCGGCGGCTGGGCGGCCCGGCAGTGGGACTTCCTCGACTACAGCGGCACGCCGACCTCGCGGCTGCCGATCTCCCCCGGCGGGATCGACGCGGTCGGGGCCTGGGCGAACCTCGACGCGGAGGGCAGGCCCGGGGCCGAAGGCATCGTCGTCGCCGTCCTCGACAGCGGCATCGCCTACCGCGACTGGGGCAGCCGGTACCTCCGCAGCCCCGACTTCTCGCCCGAACAGTTCGTCCCCGGCGCCGACTTCGTCGACCACGACCGCCTGCCGCTGGACGAGAACGGTCACGGTACCTTCGTCGCCGCGACGATCGCCGAGCAGACCAACAACGGGATCGGCCTCACCGGCCTCGCCTACAACGCCAAGCTGATGCCGGTCCGGGTGCTCGGCCGCAACAACATCGGCTTCGCCAACCGGATCGCCAAGGGGATCCGCTTCGCCGTCGCCCACCATGCCCAGGTGATCAACATGAGCTTCAACTTCGAATGCGGGGCCAAGGTGCCGCAGGTGGACGAAGCGCTGCGCGAAGCCTACGACCACGGCATCGTCACGGTCGGCTCCGGCGGTAACTACTCGTCGACCGTCTCCAGCGCCAAGAACTGCGTCTCCGAGCCCGCCACCGGACCGCGCGTGATCGGCGTCGGCGGCACCACCGAGGGCGGCTGCATGGGCAGCTACTCGCTCGCCGGGAAGGGGATCGACGTGGTGGCGCCGGGCGGCGGCAAACCGGTGGCGGGCTGCCCCTCGGTGCTCTCCCGGCCGATCTACCAGGTCACCCTGCGCGAAGGGACGACGAACCAGTTCGTGATCCCGACCAAATACGAAGGCACCTCGATGGCGGCGGCCCACGTCTCCGGCGTCGTCGCGATGATCCTCGCCTCCGGCGTGATCCCCGCCGACCTCAGCCCGAAAGCCCGGGTGCGAGCGGTGATCAAGCGGTTGAAGGTGACGGCCCGCAGCCTCGGCTATCCCAAGACCGAGCAGGGTGCGGGGCTGATCGACGCGGCAAGGGCGACGGCGCTGCCGTAGGGCGGTGCGGGGAAAGCTGGCGCCCGGGGGCGGGGTTCGGGGGCGGGGTGGCCGTCCGAGGGGCGTCCCGGGCGTCTCGTGGCGGCCCTGGCAGGTTGCCCGCTTGCCACGAGACGCCCGGGACGTGAGGGTTCCGTGGGGAAGGTGCAGGGTTCGCCACGATCTCCGCCCTTCCGTCACGGTTCCACATCGGGCGGGTTCAC